>JBKBSR010000007.1:5150-22940 GCA_046291055.1 Roseococcus sp. | reverse complement strand
CGTGGAGGGCAGCAGCAGCACCACGAAGTCGGACTGCGCCAGCACCTCCTCCGTCTCGCCGGGGCCGAAGACGCGGTCCACATGCGGCAGGGGGGCGGGGCCGCGCTTGGTGCCGATCACGCGCATCTCGAGCGCCGCGGCCTTGCGCGCCAGCTCCTGCCCGATCGCGCCGAGGCCGAGGATGCCCAGCGTGCAGCCCGCAAGCGTGCGCGAGACGCGCCGCGACCAGCGCGCCTCGCGCTGGTCCAGCGCCGCCTGGTGGTAGGGCTTGGTGATGTGGAACAGCGCGCCCAGGATGTTCTCGGGCATCTGCACGCGATGGGTGCCGCGCGCGCAGGCCAACGCGATGCCCTCGCGCAGGTCGGGCCGGCCGAGCCAGTGCTCCACCCCGGCCGTCATGGACTGGATCCAGCGCAGTCGCGGCATGGCATCCAGAAGCCCCGGCGGCGCGCCCCAGCACATCATCGCCTCTGCCTCGGCGAGCTGCTCCGCACTCGGCCGCTCGGCGCGCTTCACCTCGGCGATGCGCCAGGCGCCGAGCAGCCCCGCCGCCTCCAGCGCGCGCAGATAGGGGCCGTTCTGGTCGTTCCAGAGGATCAGCAGCGGGGCGGGCGGCGTGGCGGCGGGCATGCGCTCTCGTCCTGTCTCGCCGCCAGCGTAACGGCCCCCTCAGCGCCGGTCGAGCAGCGCCATGCCGAAGCCGAGTGCGGCGAGCAGCCCCGCCGCCGCGAGCATCCAGATCGCCGCGTCGTAGCCGCCCGACCATTGCCAGGCCAGCGCCACGATCACGGGGGCGAAGGCGCGCATGGGGGCGGAGGCGAGGGCGAGCGCCCCCGTCACCGCGCCATAGCCCTCGCGCCCCAGGATTTCGGCCGGCGCCCCCGCGCGAACGATGGAGAGCAGCCCGTCCGCCACCGCCCAGCCCAGGGTGAACACCAGAATCCATCCGAAGAGCGGCGGGGCGAGCGCGAGCCAGGCGATGGCGAGCGGCAGCAGCGTCACGCAGAAGACGCCCACGGCCGAGAGCGGCACGCGCGGCCCCGCGGCGAAAAGCAGCCCGCGCGCCGCCACCTGGAAGGGCCCGTGCAACGCGGCGAGCCAGATCACGCTCGCCTCGTCGAGCCCCCGCTCGCGCAGCAGGGGCACCAGATGCGCCGCCAGCCCCACGCCCACGAAGGAATGGGCCGAGAGCAGCAGCGCAAGCCCCCAGAAGGCCGGGCGGCGCAGCGCCTCGGCGAGCGGCGCGCGCCGCGCCCCTTCCCTCGGCAGGGGCGGCCGGGCCTCGGCGAACTGCCACAGCGCGAGCGCCCCTGCCGCGCATTGCAGCCCCGCCAGCGCCCAGAGCGCGCCGCGCCAGCCGAGCGCGACGATCAGCGCCTCGGTCAGCGGGATGAAGACGGTGGCGGTGAAGCCGGTGATGAAGGTGATGCCCGTGATCACGCGCATGGGCTGGCGCGCCAGCGCCACCACCACGGCCATGGCCGGGCTCCACAGCGCGGTGGCGTGCACGAGGCCCATCAGGAACCAGAGCCCGTAGAACACCCACAGCTCGGAGACCACCGCCCAGCCGCCGAGCAGCGCCGCCCCCGCGAGCCCGCCCAGTCCCAGCGGCCAGCGCCCGCCGCGCGCGTCCACGAAACGTCCCACATGCACGGCGGCGAGGCCGGAGACGAGCAGCCCCAGCGTGAAGGCCGCGCTGATTTCCGCCCGGCTCCAGCCCAGCTCCCGCTCCATGGGCTGGATCATCAGCGTGAAGGGGGTGAACAGCGTGCCCCAGCCGATGAGCTGGTTCACCGCGATGCCGAGGACGAGCCCCCGGTCACTGGTGCGGTTCAGCGGCACGGCCTCAGCGGCCGTGCATCATCATGCCGCTGACGCTGCCGCCGATGGAGAGGCTGGGCCCGGAAGCGGCCGCGGGCCCGGTGCGCGGCCCCTCCGCGCAGGCGGCGAGCGCCAGCAGCGCCAGAACCGGAACCCATCGCCGCATGGACGCCTCCTCCGCATCAGCCGATCAGGATGCCGCGATCGGCATGGTAGCGCGCGAAGTCCTCCGGGCGAAGGCGGGCGTCCCGCCGCGTCTCGGGCGAGTGGCCGGAGGGGTTGTGGAAGCGATACCGCCCCTCCTCGTCCGTGCCGAAGAGCAGCACGAGATGGCCCCCACGATGCGGCGGTGCGAGATCGGGGGTGCGGATGCGCGCATGCACCGAGGCGATGTAGAGCTGCCCCGGCGCCAGCATGGGCACGGGCGTCTCCAGCAGGATGCGCGCGGGAATGCCGCGCCCCTGAAGCCAGGCCACCGCTCCGGCGTAGATCAGGCCGCGGATCGCGCCGTCCGGTTCCTCCACATAGCCGCCCAGCGCCTGCACGGCGCGGCGCAAGGCATGGATGGACAGATCCTCGCCCCGCGCCGCCATCGCCATGCGCAGGCAGGCCATGCCGCAGAGGTGGTGCGCCCAGCGCGCGTATTCCTGCGGGCTCGCCGCGCCGGATCGCGCCCAGAGCGGGTCGCTCGCCGCATCGCGCCCGGCGAGGAACTCCGGGATCAGCGCCTCGCTCTCCCACTGCGCGGCATAGGGCGGCGGTTCGGCGGCGCTCATCCGTTGAGGTGGCAGGCTGAGAGGTGCCCGGGCGCGATCTCGCGCAGGGCGGGCGCCTCCTCGCGGCAGCGCGGCAGGGCGTGCGGGCAGCGCGGGTGGAAATGGCAGCCCGGCGGCGGCGCAAGCGGCGAGGGAATCTCGCCCCGCACCGGCTGGAAGGCCCGCTTGCGCGCCTCGATGCGCGGGACCGAGGCGAGCAGCGAGACGGTGTAGGGGTGGTTGGCGCGCGCGAAGACCTCCTCGGCCGGCGCCTGCTCCACCACCCGGCCGAGATACATGATCGCGACGCGGTCGCTCAGATGCTCCACCACGCCGAGATCGTGGGAGATGAACAGGTAGGTGAGGTCGAGCTCCTCGCGCAGCCGCATGAAGAGGTTGAGGATCTGCGCCTGGATGGAGACGTCGAGCGCGGCCACCGCCTCGTCGCAGACCAGGAACTCGGGCTGCACCGCCAGCGCGCGCGCGATGCCGATGCGCTGGCGCTGCCCGCCCGAGAACTGGTGCGGGTAGCGGCGCTTGAAGGCCGGATCGAGCCCCGCGCGGCGCAACTGCTCGTCCACATAGGCCTCGAGCCCCGCGCGCGAGACGAGGCCGTGCACGAGCGGCGCCTCGCCCACGATGTCCTGCACCTTCATGCGCGGGTTCAGCGAGGCGTAGGGGTCCTGGAAGATCATCTGCGCCCGAAGCTTGGCCTCGCGCGACCGCGCGCCCGAGAGGCCGGACAGGGGCACGCCGCGCCACAGCACCTCGCCCTCCGAGGGCGGCAGGATTCCGGCCGCGATGCGCCCGAGCGTGGATTTGCCGCAGCCGCTCTCGCCCACCAGGCCGAGCACCTCGCCCCGGCGCAGCGCGAGCGAGACGCCCTCCACCGCGCGCACCGTCTCCTCCCGCAGGGGGGCGCCGAGCGCGCGCGCCAGCCTGCCGGCGAGGTCCAGCCGCTTCTCGAAGCGGCGCGAGACGCCGCGCAGTTCGATCAGCGGCGCCCCGCTCATGCGGTCGCGTCCGCGCGGAGCGGATGCGCGCAGCGCGCCTGGCGGCCGGGGGCGAGGGCGCGCAGCCCGGGCGCCTCCAGGCAGGCGTCATCGGCCCGATCGCAGCGCGTGCGGAAGGCGCAGCCCGGCGGCAAGGCGAGGAGGGAGGGCGTCATGCCGGGAATCTGCCGCAGCGGCGCGCCGCGGCGGTTGCGCGAGGGCACGCTGCCGATCAGCCCCGCCGTGTAGGGGTGCAGCGGCGCGTCCAGAACCTCGCCCACCGGCCCTTCCTCGACGATGCGGCCGGCGTACATCACCGCGACCCGGTCCGCGAGGCCCGCGACCACCGAGAGGTCATGCGTGATCCAGATCAGCGCCGTGCCCGTGGTGGCGGCGAGCTTCTGCACCTCGGCGAGGATCTGGCCCTGGATGGTGACGTCCAGCGCGGTGGTGGGCTCGTCGGCGATGATCAGGTCGGGCCGGTGCAGCAAGGCGATGGCGATGGCGACACGTTGCCTCATGCCGCCCGAGAACTGGTGCGGGTAGGCGCGCAGCCGCTCCTCCGGGCTCGGGATCCCCACCATGGCGAGCGCGTCGCGCGCGCGGGCGCGGGCCTCGGCGCGGCTCACCGTCTCGTGCGCCAGCACCGTCTCGATCATCTGCGTGTCCACCCGGAGCACCGGGTTCAGCGTCATCATCGGGTCCTGGAAGATCATGGCGATGCGGTTGCCGCGCAGGCGGCGCATCTCCTCCTCCGGCAGCGTGGCGAGGTCGCGCCCCTGGAATAGGATCTCGCCCTCCACCACGCGCCCGGGAGGGTCCACGAGGCCGATGAGGGAGAAGCCGGTGACGGATTTGCCCGAGCCGGATTCGCCGACGAGGCCGAGCACCTCGCCGCGGCGGACGCGGAAGGAAACGCCGTCCACCGCCTTCACCACGCCGGCGCGGGTGAAGAAATGGGTGCGGAGATTGCGCACCTCCAGGGTCACCTCCATCGCCGCCGCGCCCTCACTTCTTCAGCCTGGGGTTCAGCACGTCGCGCAGATGGTCGCCCATCAGGTTGATGCTCACGATGGTGACCAGCAGCGCGATGCCCGGATAGAAGCTGATCCAGTACTTCCCGCTCAGCATGTATTCGTAGCCGTTGGCGATGAGCAGGCCGAGCGAGGGCTCGGTGATGGGCACGCCGAGGCCGAGGAAGGAGAGCGTCGCCTCCAGCGCGATGGCGCGCGCGATCTGGATGGCGCCCACCACGATCAGCGGCGGCAGGCAGTTGGGCAGCAGGTGGCGGAACAGGATGCGCGAGGTGGGCAGCGCGAGACACTGCGCCGCCTCGATGTATTCGCGCCGCCGCTCCACCAGCGCCGAGCCGCGCACCGTGCGCGCGTAATAGGCCCATTCCACGATCACGAGCGCGATGACGACGTTCATGATCCCCTTGCCGAGGAAGGCGAGGATCATCAGCGCCGCCAGGATGGCGGGGAAGCTGAGCTGCAGGTCCACCAGCCGCATGATCACGCTGTCGGTCCGCCCGCCCGCATAGGCGGCCAGCAGCCCGAGCGAGGCGCCGACGAGGCAGGCGATCAGCGCCGAACCCACGCCGACGGTGAGCGAGATCCGCAGCCCGTAGATGATGCCCGAGAGCATGTCGCGCCCCTGGTCGTCGGTGCCGAGCCAGTGGGTCATGCCTCCGCCGCCCACCGCCCCGGGCGGCAGCCGCCCGTCCATGATGTCGAGCTGCGCGAGGTCATAGGGGTTCTGCGGCGCGATCCAGGGCGCGAACAGCGCCAGCAGCGCGACGGTGGCGAAGACCAGCAGCCCGCCCACCGCCACCCGGCTCGCCATGAACTCCGAGACGAAGCGGCGGAAGGGCGTCTCCTCCCGCGCGGCGGCCGGCTCCAGCGCCGCCTCGCTCACGGGCCGCCCTCCAGCCGCACGCGGGGATCCAGCACGGAGTAGAGGATGTCCACCGCCAGGTTGATGACGATGAACATCAGCACGATGATCATGAGGTAGGCCACGATGACCGGCCGGTCGAGCGCGTTGATGCTGTCGATGATCAGCTTGCCCATGCCGGGCCAGGCGAAGACGCTCTCCGTCACCACCGAGAAGGCGATGGTCGAGCCGAGCTCGAGCCCCACCACCGTCACCACCGGGATCAGGATGTTCTTGAACACGTGCACGAAGGTGACGCGCGCCGGCGAAAGCCCCTTGGCGCGCGCGAACTTCACGTAGTCCATCAGCATCGTCTCGCGCACGCCCGAGCGCGTGAGCCGGATGACGAGGCTGATCTTGAACAGGGCGAGGTTGATCGCCGGCATCAGCAGGTGGGACAGCCCGTTCGCCGTCAGGAAGGACCATTGCAGGCCGAACAGCGCGGCCGTCTCGCCGCGGCCCGTCGACGGCAGCCAGCCGAGCTGCACGGCGAAGACCATGATCAGCATCAGCCCCACCCAGAAGGTGGGCAGCGAGAAGCCGAGGATGCTGCCCGCCATGATCAGGCGCGCGGCCGGGCTCTCCGGCCGCAGCCCGGCATAGAGGCCGAGCGGCAGCCCCACCAGGATGGCGATGAGCATGGCGCCGAAGGCGAGCTCCAGCGTCGCGGGCATCTTCTGCAGGATCAGGCGCAGCGCCGGCTCGTTGAACCCGATGCTGCTCCCGATACCGCCCCGCAGCGCGCGCGGCAGGAAGACGAGATACTGCTCCCACAGGGGCAGGTCGAGGCCCAGCGCCTGGATGGCGCGCTCGCGCTCGAGCTGGTCGGCGTCGGGCGAGATCAGGATCTCGACCGGGTCGCCCACCGCATAGACGCCGACGAAGACGATGACGCTCATCGCCGCCAGCACCAGCAGCGACTGCAGCAGCCGCCGCAGGAGATAGACCGTCATCGCGGCCGGACATCCTGCGCGCGGGTGCTCTCGTCCACCCGCGCCTCGTGGCGCAAATGCCGGCGCATGGCCCAGATGTTGGTCTGGATGTAGAGCGGGATGATGGCGACATCCTCGAAGGCCATGCGCTGCGCCTCGATCAGCATCCGCTCTCGCCGCGCGTCGTCCAGCTCGCGCAGCGCCGCCTCGAGGCGGGCGTCGATCTCGCGGTTGCTGTAGCGCCCGCGGTTGGAGGCGCCCCAGCCGCGCTCGCGGTCCTGGGTGGCGATGAGGTTGCGCAGCGGGTGCGAGCCCTCGGGGTTGGAGCCCCAGCCGATGAGGAAGGCCGAGAACTCCGCCCGGCCGGCGCGGGCGATGAAGGTGGTCCAGGGCTGCGCCTCGACGGCGGTGCGCACGCCGGCGCGCGTCCACATCTGGCCGATGGCCTGGATCACCCGGGCGTCGTTGGGATAGCGGTCATTGGGCCCGTGCAGGGTGATGCGGAAGCCCTGCGGCAAGCCGGCCTCGGCCAGCAGGCGGCGCGCCTCGGCCGGATCGTGGCGCGGCGGCGGGAAATCGGGGATGTGCGAGAAGACGCCGGGCGGGAAGAACTGGCCCGAAGGGGTGGCGGCCCCCTCCATCACCCGCGCCGCGATGGCCTCGCGGTCGATGGCGAGCGAGAGCGCACGGCGCACCCGCAGGTCGCGCAGCGGGTTCTGCGGGATGGGCCGGCCCTCGTTGTCCGCGACGAAGGGCGAGGCCTCGGCGCGCAGATGGTCGAGGCCGAGGAAGATCAGCCGCAGGCCCACCGTCTCGGAGAGGGCGATGCGCGGATCGGCGCGCAGCCGGGCGAGGTCGGCCGTCGGCACCTGGTCTATGAACTCGACGTCGCCGGCCAGCAGGGCCGCGGTGCGCGCGCTGTCGTTGGTGATCATGCGGTAGATCACGCGCTGGAAGGCCGGGCGCTCGCCGAAATAAGCGTCGTTGCGCTCGAACTCGATGCGCTCGCCCATGCGGTGGGCGGTCATGCGGAAGGGGCCGGTGCCCACCGCGGCCGGGCCGCTGTTGAACTGCTCGGTGGTCGCGTTCCGGTGGGTCTCGCCGTCGAGCATGTAGAGGTTGGTCATGTCCTGCGCGAGCAGCGGGTAAGGCCCGTGGGTGGCGATGCGCAGCGTGTGGCTGTCCAGGATCTCGACGCTGCGGATGGGCCGCACGAAGGCCGCGAAGCTCGAGGGGCTGTTGGGCACGTTGGGAACGCGCTGGAAGGTGAAGGCCACGTCCTCGGCGGTGAAGTCGTTGCCGTTGTGGAAGCGCACGCCCCGGCGCAGGCGGAACTCCCACAGATCGGGGGCGATGGGGGTCCAGCTCTCCGCAAGGCCGGGCGCCATGCGCGACTGCCCGTCGGTGTTGATCAGCCGGTCGAAGATCATCCCGGCCACCGCGTTGTTGGGCGAGAGCTGGTGGAAATGCGGGTCGAGCGAGGTGACCGGCGCGCCGACCGCCATGGTGAGGGTCTGCGCCCGCCCGGGCGCGCCGAGGGAGCAGGCCGCTCCGACCAGCCCGGCCAGGACCAGGCCCTTCCACATCGCCCGCATCGCACGCCTCCCACCGCCCCGAGGGCGTGAGCCTAGCAGCAAGCCCGCGCTGCGAGCTAGGCAGGGGTGAGGCGCGCGCATGGCTCCGCGGAGAAAGCCCCTCGCTCCCCGCGGGGGCGGCCGGCGCGCGCGGCCACGCTTTCGCCGCGCGATCCGTGCTATGGAGCCGCCGATGACCGAGACCCCAGCGCCCCCGCCGCCGGGCGGGCCGGCTCCGGGCCCCGCGCCGCTCCAGCGCATGGCCGTGGACTCGCGCCCCGCCGAGACGCCCCGCCGCGCCGAGAAACCCGCGGCTCCCGCGGCCCGGCGGCCCTTCCGGCTGTTCGGCGGGCTGCTGCGCAGCCTCCTGCTGCTCGGCGCCGCCGGGGCGCTGGCCGCCGGCGTGGCGGGCGTCGGCCTCTACCGGCAGCTCGCGGCCGACCTGCCGGACTACCGCTGGCTCGCGGACTATTCGCCGCCGCAGATGAGCCGCATCTACGCCGCCGATTCGCGGCTGATGGCGGAACTCGCGCATGAGCGGCGGGTCTTCGTGCCCATCGAGGCCATCCCCCGGCGGCTGCAGCAGGCCTTCATCTCGGCCGAGGACCAGAACTTCGAGAGCCACTCCGGCCTCGATCCCGCCGCCATCCTGCGCGCGGCCGTGACCAACCTCCAGAACTACGGGTCCGGCCGGCGGATGATCGGCGCCTCCACCATCACCCAGCAGGTGGCGAAGAACATGCTGGTGGGCAGCGACCGCACCGTGCTCCGCAAGGCGCGGGAGGCGCTGCTGGCGCTGCGCATCGAGCAGGCGCTGCCCAAGTCACGCATTCTCGAGATCTACCTGAACGAGATCTTCCTGGGCGCACAGGCCTATGGCGTGGCCGCCGCCGCCCAGGCCTATTTCAACAAGGCGCTCGACGAGCTGACGCTCTCCGAGATGGCCTTCCTCGCCGCCCTGCCCAAGGCGCCCAACAACTACAACCCGCTGCGCTTCCCCGAGGCCGCGCGCATCCGGCGCGACTGGGTGATCGACCGCATGCTGGAGGACCGGGTGATCACCGCCGAGGAGGCGGCCGCCGCCCGCGCCGAACCCATCGTGGCGCGCCCCACCCGGCGGCCGGAGGTGCTGCCCGTCGGCCAGTATTTCACGGAGGAGGTGCGGCGCGAGCTGCTCTCGCGCTTCGGGCCGGAGCAGACGCAGGGTGGCGGCCTCGTGGTGCGCACCTCGCTCGACCCGGGGCTGCAGGCGGCGGCGGATGCGGCGCTGCGCCGCGCCCTGCTCGAGTTCGACCGGCGCCGCGGCGGCTGGCGCGGCCCGCTGGCGCGCATCGCCCATGGCCCGACCGAGTGGCTGCCCGCGCTGGAGGCCACGCCCCGCCCGCCGGGCGCCCTGCCCGAGTGGCGGCATGCCGTGGTGCTCGAGCTGCGCGAGCGCGAGGCGCGGGTGGGCTGGTTCGAGCGCGCCCACGCCCGCGCGCCGGCCGAGCCGCGCACGGGAACGCTGCTGCTCGAGGATCTCGGCTGGGCGCGGCCCCTCATCCCGGGCGCGAATCCGCAGCAGCCGCAACGCCTGGGCAACCCGCCGCGCCGCATGGCCGATGTGGTGCAGCCCGGCGATGTGGTCCTGATCGAGCCCGGCGGCCCGCCCGCCCCGGTCGCCGCCGCGACCGGACCGCGCGCCCAGCCCGTCGCCCTGCGTGCGGACCGCGTGCAGCTCCGCCAGATGCCGGAGGTGGAGGGCGCGGTGGTGGCGCTCGACCCGCACACGGGCCGGGTGCTCGCCATGTCCGGCGGCTGGAGCTTCGAGCGGTCCTGGTTCAACCGCGCCACCCAGGCGCTGCGGCAGCCCGGCTCCTCTTTCAAGCCCTTCGTCTATGTCCCGGCGCTGGAGGCCGGCATCCCGCCCAACCAGCGCTTCCTGGACGCGGATGTGGAGGTGGTGATCGGCAACCAGGTCTGGCGCCCGCAGAACAGCGACGGACGGACCATGGGCTATGTCTCGCTGCGCCGGGCCATGGAGCTGTCGCGCAACCTCGCCACGGTGCGGATCGCCCAGCAGGTGGGGATGGACCGGGTGAGCGAGACGGCCGCGCGCTTCGGCGTCATAGACAACATGCCGCGCTTCATCGCGATGAGCCTGGGCGCGGGCGAGACCACGGTGCTGCGCCAGGCCGCCGCCTATGCCGCCTTCGTCAATGGCGGCCGCCGCGTGGAGCCCACGCTGATCGACAGCGTGCAGGACCAGCGCGGCCGGGTGATCTGGCGCAGCTCCGCGCGGAGTTGCCAGGGCTGCGACGCGGGCCCCGAGGGCGGCCCGCCCCGCCTGTCCGACAACCGCCGCCAGATCCTGGACCCGATCACCGCCTATCAGATGACCTCCATCCTGCAGGGCGCGGTGGAGCGCGGCACGGGCGGGCGGGCGCGCGAGGGGCTGAACCGCCCCGTCGCCGGCAAGACCGGCACCACCAACGACTTCATGGACGCCTGGTTCGTCGGCTTCACGCCCGATGTCGTGATCGCCGTCTGGATCGGCTATGACGAACCGCGCACGCTCCAGCGCGCCGGCGAGCAGGGGGTGGAGGTGACGGGGGGGCGGCTCGCCGCGCCCGTCTTCCGCGAGGTGCTGGCGGCGGCGGTCCAGGGCAGCCCGCCCCTGCCCTTCCGCGCCCCGCCCGGCGTGGCGCTGGTGCGCATCACCCACGACACGGGCCAGACCATCCTCGAGGCCTTCCGCCCCGGCACGGAAAACGCCGCCGTGGCGCCCGGCGAATGGGGCGCTGGCCCGGCCAATCCGGGCGCGGCGGCGCGCGTGGACAGCGGGCTGGGCGGGCTGTATTGAGCGCCTCCCATGCGTGCCGACGCCCTTTCGCTGCAAGAGCAGATCACCGCCTCGGTGTCCCTGCTGAGGAGGCATCTTTGACTGGGATGCCGCGACCGCCCGCCTCGCCGAGCTGAACGCCAAGGCCGAGGATTCCAACCTCTGGAACAACCCCGAGGAGGCGCAGCGCGTGATGCGCGAGCGCACGCGCCTCGCCGACCAGATCGAGGGCGTGCAGAAGCTCGAGCGGGCAGTGCAGGACGCGCTGGAGCTGATCGAGCTCGCCGAGGCCGAGGAGGACACGGCCACCGCCGACGCCGCCGTGGCCGACCTCCAGCGCCTCGCCGCCGAGGCGAAGCGCCGCGAGATCGAGAGCCTGCTCTCCGGCGAGGCCGACGCGAACGACGCCTATGTGGAGGTGAACGCCGGCGCCGGCGGCACCGAGGCGCAGGACTGGGCCGAGATGCTGCTGCGCATGTACATGCGCTGGGCCGAGGCGCACGGCTACAAGGTGACGCTGACCGAGCAGAGCGACGGCGAACAGGCCGGCATCAAGTCCGCCACCATCCAGGTGAGCGGCCCCAACGCCTATGGCTGGCTCAAGACCGAGAGCGGGGTGCACCGCCTGGTGCGCATCTCGCCCTTCGACGCGGCGGCGCGGCGGCAGACGAGCTTCGCCTCCGTCTATGTCTATCCGGTGATCGACGACAAGATCGAGATCGAGATCAACCCGGCCGACCTCAAGGTGGACACCTTCCGCGCGAGCGGGGCCGGCGGCCAGCACGTGAACAAGACGGAATCCGGGGTGCGCTTCACCCACATCCCGACCGGCATCGTGGCGGCCAGCACCCAGGACCGCTCCCAGCACCGCAACCGCGAGATCGCGCTGCGCATGCTCAAGGCCCGGCTCTACGAGCTCGAGCTGCAGAAGCGCGAGGCGGTGGCGGCCGCGACCGAGGCGGGCAAGACCGACATCGGCTGGGGGCACCAGATCCGCAGCTATGTGTTGCAGCCCTATCAGCTCGTGAAGGATCTCCGCACGGGGGTGGAGAAGGGCAACCCGGCCGCGGTGCTGGACGGCGACCTGGACGAGTTCATGGCCGCCGCACTCGCCGCCCGCGTCGGCGCCACGCGCAGCGAGGCGAGCGCGGCGGCGCGATGAGGTGGCTGCGCGCGCCGGCGAGGCTTTCGCCCGGGCAGCGCGTCTATGCCATCGGCGACGTGCATGGCTGTGCCGATCGGCTGCGCGCCCTGCACGCCGCCATCGCCGAGGATTTGCGCGCCAACCCGGCGCGCGAGGCGCTGCTGGTCCATCTCGGCGACTACATCGACCGCGGGCCGGACAGCGCAGGGGCGATCGCGGCGGCGATGGGCTTCTCGGCCTGCCCGGTGGTGAACCTGATGGGCAACCACGAGGCCACGCTGCTCGCCGCGCTGGAGGGCGACGCACCCTCGGCCACCGATTGGCTCTATTATGGCGGGCGGGAGGCCCTGCGCTCCTGGGGCATCCCCGACTGGACGCCGCGCGAGGCCTGGGCGGAGGGCATACCGGCCGCGCACCAGGCCTTCCTGCGCGGCCTCGCGCTGTCGCACCGGGTGGGCCCCTACCTGTTCGTCCATGCGGGCGTGCGGCCGGGCGTGCCGCTTGAGGCCCAGCGCGCCGACGATCTGCTGCGCATCCGCGGCGCCTTCCTCGACAGCGAGGCCGAGCACGGCGCCGTCATCGTCCATGGCCACACACCGGTGCGCGAGCGCGTGGCCGACATCCGCGCCAACCGGGTGAACCTGGACACGGGGGCCGTCTATGGCGGGGTGCTCACCTGCGGCGTCTTCGAGGAGGACCGGATCGGGCTGCTGACGGCCTGATCCCGCCCGCGCCCGGATTGAGCGTCGCCGCGCCCGGGTCTATGCCGGCAGTCCATGAATATGGTGACGCGGTTGAGCGAAGGGCCCCTGCCCGCCTATCGGGCGCGCGTCGAGGCGGGCGCGTTGCGTCCCGACCCCGCGCAGGCCCATGCGGCCGAGCTGCTGCAGGGGCTGTGGCAGCGGCTGCGCGGCTATGCGCCCCCGCCCCTGGCCCCGGCCTCCGCCCGATCCGGGCTGCTGGGCAAGCTGTTCGGGCTGAAGAACGGCCCCGCCAAGGCGGCCCGCAAGGGCTCGGGCGACCTCGCCGCGCCGCCGCCGGGCACGCCGCAGGGGCTCTACCTCGTCGGTCAGGTCGGGCGGGGCAAGTCCATGCTGATGGACCTGTTCTTCGAGACGGCCGAGGTGCCGCGCAAGCGCCGCCTGCACTTCCACGCCTTCATGCAGCAGGCGCACCAGCGCATCCACGCCTGGAAGCGCGCCCATCCGGGCGGCGAGGACCCCATCCCGCCGCTCGCGGACTCCATCGCCGCCGAGGCCTCGCTGCTCTGCTTCGACGAGTTCCAGGTCCACGACATCGCCGACGCCATGATCCTCGGCCGGCTGTTCGAGGCGCTGTTCGCGCGCGGGGTGGTGGTGGTGGCCACCTCCAACACGCCGCCCAAGGATCTGTTCAAGGGCCGCCCCGGGCGCGACGCCTTCCTGCCCTTCATCGCGCTGATCGAGCGCCAGCTCGAGGTGATCGAGCTGGAATCGGCGCAGGATTATCGCCGCCACCGCATGCAAGGCGCCCCGCGCTGGCATGTCCCCGCCGATGGCCGGGCCGAGCGCGCCCTGGACGCCGCCTTCCTCGAACTCACCGGCGCGCCGCATGGCCAGCCGATGACGCTGACCGTGCACGGGCGCAACCTCGAGATTCCCGAGGCCGCCGGCGGGGTGGCGCGGATGAGCTTCGAGGCGCTGTGCGGCGCGCCGCTCGGCCCCGGCGACTACCTGGCGCTGGCGCGGCACTTCCACACACTGATCCTGGACGGCATCCCCCGCCTCGGCCCGGAGAACTTCGACCGCGCGCGGCGCTTCATCACCCTGGTGGACGCGCTCTACGACCACCGCTGCCAGCTCTTCGCCTCGGCCGCCGCCCCGCCCGACCAGCTCTACGAACGCGGCGAGAACGCCGCGATGTTCGAGCGCACCGCCTCGCGACTCGTGGAAATGCAGAGCCTTGCGTATTTCGACTTGCCACACCTCCCCTGACTGTCATACGCGGTAACCTGTCGGGAGCGCGGCTCGCCCGGGAAGGGGGCGGCCGCGGTGGCCCGGTCAGGGTGGCCGAAGCGGATCGAGGCGAAGAGAATCCGCGGCCGAGAGAGACAGACAAGGCAACGAGGTCGCTCGGCCCCGCGCGGCGGGGCCCTTGGGGAATGGGGGACAGGCGGATGAGCTTCTCGACGCGCGCGATCATGGCGGGGCTGCTCGGCTTCGGGCTGGTGGCGGGGGCGCCCGCGACGGCGGAGGCCCGCAGCGAGGCCCGCCCCGCGGCGCAGGCCCCGCGCGCCACGGCGCCCGGCGCGCAGATGGCGCGGCGCGAGGCAGCGCCCGCCCGTCCCTCGGCCGCCCGGCCCGCCGCCGCGGCCCAGGCGCCGCCCGGCTCCTCGGCCGTGCCCTATGCGACCGCCCGAGGCGCCGCGAACCCCGCGGCGACGGGCGGCCAGCGCCTGGCCCAGACCGCGATGGCGAACTGCGTGGTGCGCAACGGCCGCCGGGTCTGCCAGGCGCAGCCGCGCAACACGGCCTTCCGCTGGACGGGCGGCCTCGCCCCGGCCGCGCTGAGCCAGACCTCCTGCCCCGACGGCACCATCGCCACCACCGCCATCGGCCACAGCAACGTGGTGCGCTGCATGCCGCTCTGATCGGGCGGCGGCGGGCAGGGCGGGCCGCCTTGCCGCCCAACCGGGCGCGCGGTAACGATGCGCCGACCCGGAAGGCAAGCACAAAGGCACATCCATGGCCCGCAAGAAGATCGCCCTCGTCGGCGCCGGCAACATCGGCGGCACCCTCGCGCACCTCATCGGCCTGAAGGAGCTCGGCGACGTCGTGCTCTTCGACGTGTTCGGGGGCGTGGCCGCCGGCAAGGCGCTGGACATCATGCAGTCCGGGCCGGTGGACGGCTTCGACTCGCACATGACCGGCGGCAGCGACTACGCCGCGATCGCGGGCGCGGACGTGGTGATCGTCACCGCCGGCTTCCCGCGCCAGCCCGGCATGAGCCGCGACGACCTGCTGACGAAGAACGCCGGCGTGATGGCGCAGGTGGCCGAGGGCATCCGCACCTACTGCCCCGAGGCCTTCGTGATCTGCATCACCAATCCCCTCGACGTGATGGTCTGGGCGCTGCAGCAGAAGTCCGGCCTGCCGGCGCACAAGGTGGTGGGCATGGCGGGCGTGCTGGATTCCGCGCGCTTCCGGCTCTTCCTCGCCCAGGAGTTCAACGTCAGCGTCGAGGACGTGACGGCCTTCGTGCTCGGCGGCCATGGCGACACCATGGTGCCGCTGACGCGCTACTCCACCGTCGCCGGCATCCCCGTGCCCGACCTCGTGAAGATGGGCTGGACGACGCAGGAGCGGATCGACGCCATCGTGGCCCGCACCGCGAATGGCGGCGGCGAGATCGTGAAGCTGCTCGAGCGCGGCTCCGCCTACTACGCGCCGGCGGCGAGCGCGGTGCAGATGGCCGAGGCCTACCTCAAGGACAAGAAGCGCGTGCTGCCCTGCGCGGTGATGCTGAACGGCGAATACGGGCTGCGCGATTTCTATGTGGGCGTGCCGGTGGTGATCGGCGCGGGCGGCGTGGAGCGCATCGTCGAGGTGCAGTTCACTCCCGAGGAGAAGGCCGCCTTCGACAAGTCCTGCGACGCGGTGAAGAAGCTGATCGAGGATTTCAAGAAGCTCGGCGTCTGAGCGAAAGGCCCCGCCATGAACATCCACGAGTACCAGGGCAAGGAGCTGCTGCGCCGCTACGGCGTGGCGGTGCTGGACGGCCACCTCGCCACCACGCCCGAGGAGGCGGAGGCCGCGGCGCGCAAGCTGCCCGGGCCCGTGTATGTGGTGAAGAGCCAGATCCACGCGGGCGGCCGCGGCGCGGGCCGCTTCACCAATGACCCGAACGGCAAGGGCGGCGTGCGCCTCGCCCGCAGCCCGGAGGAGGTGAAGGCGGAGGCGGCGAAGATGCTCGGCTCCGTCCTCGTCACCAAGCAGACGGGCCCCGAGGGCAAGCAGGTGAACCGCCTCTACATCGAGGCGGGCTGCGAGATCGCGCGCGAACTCTACCTCGCCCTGCTGCTCGACCGCGACGTGGGACGCATCGCCATCATGGCCTCCACGGAAGGCGGGATGGAGATCGAGGAGGTCGCGGAGAAGCACCCCGAGAAGATCCTGCGCGTGCATGTGGACCCGGCCACGGGCGTGCAGGGCTGGCACGGGCGCAAGCTCGCCTTCGGCCTCGGCCTCGAGGGGAAGCAGGTGCAGGCCTTCGTGGGCTTTGTCACCGCCCTCTACCGCGCCTACACGGAGCTCGACTGCGCCATCGTCGAGATCAACCCGCTGGTGGTGACGAAGGCGGGCGATGTGGTCGCGCTCGACGCCAAGGTCTCCTTCGACGACAACGCGCTGTTCCGCCACAAGGATCTCGAGGCGCTGCGCGACGAGAGCGAGATGGACCCGAAGGAGCTGGACGCCGTCAGGAACGACCTCAACTACGTGGCGCTGGACGGCGAGATCGGCTGCATGGTGAACGGCGCGGGCCTCGCCATGGCGACGATGGACATCATCAAGCTCTACGGCTCCTCGCCCGCCAACTTCCTCGACGTGGGCGGCACGGCCGACAGCGCGCGGGTGACGCAGGCCTTCCGCATCATCACCTCCGACCCGAACGTGAAGGCCATCCTGGTCAACATCTTCGGCGGCATCGCCAAGTGCGACATGATCGCCACCGGCATCGTCGAGGCCTCGAAGAACCTCTCCCTCTCCGTGCCGCTGGTGGTGCGGCTGGAGGGCACGAACGTGGAGCTGGGCAAGAAGATCCTCGCCGAGAGCGGGCTTGCCATCATCCCCGCCGACAACCTGGCCGACGCCGCGCAGAAGGCCGTCGCCGCCGTGAAGAAGGCCGCCTGAGCATGGCGATCCTGGTGGACAAGAACACGCGCGTGATGACGCAGGGCTTCACCGGCGCGCAGGGCACCTTCCACGCGAGCCAGGGCATCGCCTACGGCTCGACCTATGTGGGGGGCGTGACGCCGGGCAAGGGCGGCGCCATGCACCCCACGCTGAACCTGCCCGTCTTCAACACGGTGGCGGAGTGCAAGGCGGCCACCGGCGCGGACGCCTCCGTGATCTACGTGCCCGCGCCCTTCGCGGCGGACTCCATCCTGGAGGCCATAGACGCCGAAATCCCGCTGATCATCTGCATCACCGAGGGCATCCCGGTGCTGGACATGGTGAAGGTGAAGCGGGCGCTGGAGGGTTCGCGGTCGCGCCTCGTCGGGCCCAACTGCCCCGGCGTGATCACGCCCGAGGCCTGCAAGATCGGGATCATGCCGGGGCACATCCACCGGCGCGGCTCGGTCGGCATCGTCAGCCGCTCGGGCACGCTGACCTACGAGGCGGTGGCGCAGACCACCGCCGCGGGGCTCGGCCAGTCCACCTGCGTGGGCATCGGCGGCGACCCGGTGAAGGGCATGGACTTCATCGACGTGCTCGAGCTGTTCCTGAAGGACGACGAGACGAAGTCCATCATCATGATCGGCGAGATCGGCGGGCAGTCGGAGGTGAAGGCCGCCGAGTTCCTGGCCCGCGAGAACTTCGCGCCGGGCAAGCCGAACAAGCCGGTGGTGGGGTTCATCGCCGGCGCCACCGCCCCGCCCGGCCGGCGCATGGGGCATGCGGGCGCGGTGATCTCCGGCGGCAAGGACACGGCGGCGGCGAAGATGGCCGCCATGGCCGAGGCCGGCATCCACATCGCCGACAGCCCGGCCTCGCTCGGCTCCACCATGCTGCGGGCGCTGGGGCGCTGAGTCCCGCGGGGGCGGCGCGCTCCGCCCC
>JBKBSR010000007.1:0-5140 GCA_046291055.1 Roseococcus sp. | reverse complement strand
TGCTCCATTGTTTTGGGTGTGTGGGGGTGTTGTCTCCTTGGGGGTCTCCCCCCCCCCCCCCCCCCCCCCGCTGCCCTCCCGGCGCGTTTGGTCTATGCTCGGGCATTCCCGCCGCTCCAGGCTCGGCGGCGGGCACGGAAACAAGGGAAGGACGGGCCCGCGCCAAGCGGGCCCGGTGAGAAGAATGGCCGGTGTGGACATCCTCGCCAGCGCGATGAACGGGGCGAATGCCGCCTTCCTCGCGGATCTCTACGCGCGCTGGGTCGAGGACCCGACCAGCGTGGACGCCTCCTTCGCCGAGCTCTTCGCCGCGCTGAACGACGATGCGCGCGCCGTGCTGAGCGACGCCTCCGGCGCCTCCTGGGCGCCGCGGCCGCGCGGCGGCTTCGCGCCCGAGCCCGAGGC
This sequence comes from Roseococcus sp., assembly GCA_046291055.1. GTDB lineage: Bacteria > Pseudomonadota > Alphaproteobacteria > Acetobacterales > Acetobacteraceae > Roseococcus. The sequence goes on along the minus strand of JBKBSR010000007.1, from coordinate 4,735 downwards.
CGCCTCCGCCGCCAAGGGCGCCGCCTCGCAGCGCCGCACGACGGACCCGGAGGAAACCCGCCGCGCGGTGCTCGACTCCATCCGCGCGCTGATGCTGATCCGCAGCTATCGCGTGCGCGGGCATCTGGAGGCGAAGCTCGATCCGCTCGGCCTGCAGCAGCCCCCCGCCCATCCCGAGCTTTCGCCCGCCTTCTGGGGCTTCAGCGAGGCCGATCTGGACCGGCGCATCTTCATCGACAATGTGCTGGGCCTCGAGACGGCCACCATCCGCGAGATCGTGGAGCGCGTGCGCGCCACCTATTGCGGCCCCATCGGCGTGGAGTTCATGCACATCCAGGATCCCGGGCAGAAGGCCTGGATCCAGCAGCGCGTCGAGGGCGCGCCCTGGGCCACGGCCTTCGACCGCACGGCCAAGCGGCGCATCCTGGAACAGCTCACCGAGGCGGAATCCTTCGAGGCCTTCTGCGCGAAGAAATACGTCGGCACCAAGCGCTTCGGGCTGGAGGGCGGGGAGAGCACCATCCCCGCCGTGCAGGCGGTGATCGAGACGGCCGCGATCCACGGCGCGCGCGAGATCGCGATCGGCATGGCGCATCGCGGGCGGCTGAACATGCTCGTGAACGTGGTGAAGAAGCCCTACGCGCAGGTCTTCGCCGAGTTCAAGGGCACGAGCTTCAAGCCCGACGACGTGCAGGGCTCGGGCGACGTGAAGTATCACCTGGGCACCTCCACCGACATCGAGATCGCGGGCCGCATGGTCCATCTCTCGCTGCAGCCCAACCCCTCGCATCTCGAGGCGGTGGACCCGGTGGTGGTGGGCAAGGTGCGCGCGCGCCAGGACATGGCCGGCGACACCAAGACGCGCAGCTCGGTCATGGGCATCCTGCTGCACGGCGATGCGGCCTTCGCCGGCCAGGGCCTGGTGTACGAGACGCTGGCGATGAGCCAGCTCATCGGCTACCGCACCGGCGGCACCGTCCACATCGTGACGAACAACCAGATCGGCTTCACCACGGTGCCGGCGCACGCCTATTCGGGCCTCTACTGCACCGATGTGGCGAAGGCTATCCAGGCGCCCATCCTGCACGTGAACGGCGACGATCCGGAGGCGGTGGTGTGGTGCGCCCGCCTCTGCGCCGAGTTCCGCATGCGCTTCCATGCGGACATCGTGCTGGACATCGTCTGCTACCGCCGCCACGGCCACAACGAGAGCGACGAGCCCGCCTTCACCCAGCCGCTGATGTACAAGCGCATCCGCGAGATGAAGACGACGCGCACCCTCTACGCCGAGCGGCTCGCCGCCGAGGGCAGCGTCACCGCCGAGGAGGCGCGCGCCATCCAGGACGCCTTCACCGCGAAGCTGGAGGAGGCCTTCGAGGCGGCGCAGAGCTTCAAGCCCAACAAGGCCGACTGGCTGGAGGGCCACTGGTCCGGCCTCAAGCCCATCAGCGCGGGCGCGGAGGCCGAACAGCTCCACGAGACGGCCGTCGGCCTCGACACGCTGCGCGAGGTGGGCAAGGCGCTCTGCCACGTTCCCGCCGACTTCAACGTGAACCCCAAGATCGCCCGCCAGCTCGAGCAGAAGAAGGCGGCGATCGAGGCCGGCGAGGGGATCGACTGGGCCACCGGCGAGGCGCTGGCCTTCGGCACGCTGCTGCTCGAGGGGCACCGCGTGCGCCTCTCGGGCGAGGACGTGCAGCGCGGCACCTTCAGCCACCGCCACTGCGTGCTGGTGGACCAGGTGAACCAGCAGGAATATGTCCCGCTCAACCGCCTGCACCCGGAGCAGGCGCGCTTCGAGGCCTTCAACTCCCTGCTCTCCGAGGCAGGCGTGCTCGGCTTCGACTACGGCTATTCGCTGGCCGATCCGCGCACGCTGGTGCTGTGGGAGGCGCAGTTCGGCGATTTCGCCAACGGCGCGCAGGTGATCATCGACCAGTTCATCGCCTCGGGCGAGACGAAGTGGCTGCGCATGTCGGGCCTCGTCATGCTGCTGCCGCACGGCTACGAGGGCCAGGGGCCGGAGCACAGCTCGGCGCGGCTCGAGCGCTATCTGCAGCTCTGCGCCGAGCGGAACATCCGGGTGTGCAACTTCACCACCCCCGCCAACTACTTCCACGCGCTGCGCCGGCAGCTCAAGGCGAACTACCGCAAGCCGCTGATCGTGATGACGCCGAAGAGCCTGCTGCGCCACAAGCTCTGCGTCTCCTCGCTCGCGGAGTTCGGGCCCGGCTCCTCCTTCCGCTACGTGATCCCGGAGAGCGATCCCATCGCGCCGGAGGAGAAGGTGCGGCGCGTCATCCTCTGCACCGGCAAGGTGTATTACGACCTGCTGGAGGCGCGCCGGGCGCAGAACATCCAGGACGTGGCGATCGTGCGGCTGGAGCAGCTCTACCCCTTCCCGGCGAAGAGCCTCGCCTCCGCCATCGGCGGCTATCGCAACGCCGAGGTGGTGTGGTGCCAGGAGGAGCCCGAGAACATGGGCGCCTGGACCTTCATCGACCGCCGCGTGGAGAAGGTGCTGGCCGGGCTGGGCGGCAAGGCCTTCCGCCCGCGCTTCGTCGGGCGCGAGGAGGCGGCGAGCCCCGCCACCGGCCTCGCCAAGGTGCACGAGCAGGAGCAGGCGGCCCTGGTGCGCGCGGCGCTGGCGGCCTGAGCCCCACTGAGGAACCCCCGGGGGCGGCCGGCGCCGCTCCCGCCCTGGCCACATCCGGGTCGAGGAAAGCGAGAAGAGATGCCGACGGACATCCTGGTGCCCACCCTGGGCGAGAGCGTGAGCAGCGCCACCGTGGCGCGCTGGCTGAAGCAGGCGGGCGAGGCCGTCGCGGCCGATGAGCCCGTGGTGGAGTTGGAGACCGACAAGGTGACGGTGGAGGTGAACGCCCCCGCCGCCGGCGTGCTGGAGGCGATCGCCGCGAAGGAAGGCGCAGAGGTGGAACCGGGGGCGGTGCTCGGCTCCATCGCCGCCGGCGGGGCCGTCGCGAAGCCCGCCGCCCCGCCCACCGCCGGGGCGAAGCCGGTGGGCACCGCGGGCGGCTCGGTGGCGCAGGCGGAGGCGCATGGCGCCGCCCCGGGCGGCCACGCCCCGGCCCCCTTGCCCGCCCCCCTGCCCGCCGCCGCCAAGCTGATGGCCGAGAACAACCTGACCCCGGCGCAGATCGGCCCCGGCTCCGCCAAGGATGGGCGGATCGCCAAGGGCGATGTGCTGGACTTCCTGGCGCGCGCGGCCGCCGCGCCCGCCCCCGCCCCCGCGCCCAGGCCCGCCCGCGCCCTGGAACCGGGCGAGGAGCGCGTGAAGATGACGCGGCTGCGCGCCACCATCGCGCGCCGGCTGAAGGAGGCGCAGAACACAGCCGCCATGCTCACCACCTTCAACGAGGCGGACATGAGCGCGGTGATGGCGCTGCGCGCGGAATACAAGGACCATTTCGAGAAGCGCCACGGCGTGAAGCTCGGCTTCATGAGCTTCTTCGTGAAGGCCTGCGTGGCCGCGCTGCAGGAGTTCCCCGCCGTCAATGCCGAGATCGAGGGCGAGGACATCATCTACAAGAACTTCGTCCACATGGGCATCGCGGTGGGCGGGCCGAACGGCCTGGTCGTGCCCGTGCTGAAGAACGCGCACGCCATGGGCTTCGCCGAGATCGAGAAGCGCATCGCCGATTTCGGCAAGCGCGTGCGCGACGGCCAGCTCAAGCTGGAGGAGATGGCGGGCGGCAGCTTCACCATCACCAATGGCGGCATCTACGGCTCGCTCATGTCCACTCCCATCCTCAACCCGCCGCAGTCGGGCATCCTCGGCATGCACAAGATCCAGGACCGGCCGATGGCGGTGGGCAAGTCCATCGAAATCCGCCCGATGATGTATCTCGCGCTCTCCTACGATCACCGGATCGTGGACGGGAAGGAGGCCGTCTCCTTCCTCGTGCGCGTGAAGGAGGCGATCGAGGATCCGCGCCGCCTCATGCTGGGCGTCTGACCATGCGCTCCCGCGAAGGCCAGCTCAGCGACAACCGCCCCATCTCCCGCTCGCGCGCCGAGAAGGAGAAGCAGCTCCGCGAGCTGAAGGAGGTGCTGGCGGGCATGAAGCCCCACGCGACCCCCGCGCTGCGCGAGAGCGTGCGCAACAAGATCAAGGAGCTGGAGGCGGAGCTGTCCGTCCCGCCGCCGCCGCCGCGCGATCGGCGCCCGCCCCGGCGCGAGGGCTGACAAGCGCGGCATGACATGCCGCCCTTGTCGAGCCGAAGGCGATGGACTTGCATCGGCGGCCCCGATCCGACCGGTGCACCACATCGGCTGGCGTCCTCGTCGTCACCGCCATGTGGAGCGCATCCGGCACCAGCCGGTGCGCATGTCGGTTGCCATTGCCCAGCCGGCAATCGGGCGCGACCGGAGGTCGTCGCGCACGACGCCGAGGAACAGGAAGCCTGCCGCGCTCGGCACCTAGACGGGCGGCATGTGATGCCGCCCGTATCGGACAGCTCCGTCTCGCGCCCCGGGGTGTCCACGAAACCGGGTCAGCTCCAACCCCCCCCTCCGCCAACTTCAAGAGCACAGAAGAGCACAGCTTTCAGCCAAGGGTTTACGAGCCCCGCGCGCGACGCCAAGGCGCGGGGTCGGCGCAGCGGCCGCGCGCGGAACAGCCGCCCCGCTTGACCGCGGGCCCGCCGCGTCCGCATATCGCGCCATGGCATTCCCGCGCGGCAGGCAGCGAATTCCCGGCCCGGTCCTCTCCTGA
>JBKBSR010000319.1:0-3644 GCA_046291055.1 Roseococcus sp. | reverse complement strand
GCTTCAAGGCCGGCAATGTGATGGAGTTCCTGGAGAACGAGGGCGCCGCCTACGATTTCCTGCTCTGCCTGGACGCCGATTCGCAGATGACGCCGCGCGCCGTCTCCCGCCTCATCGCCACCATGGAGGCGAGCCCGCGCACCGCCATCCTGCAGCAGCTCATCGTCGGCCGGCCGGTGGCCACGCCCTTCCCGCGCCTGTTTCAGTTCGGCATGCGCGCGGGCATGCGCGCCTGGGCCACGGGCCAGGCCTGGTGGCAGCAGGCGCGCGGCCCGTACTGGGGGCACAATGCGCTGATCCGTATCGCCCCCTTCCGCGAACATGGGCGGCTGGAGGCGCTGCCCGACGGCTCGGCCATCCTCAGCCATGACCAGGTGGAGGCGGTGCGGCTGCAGCGCGCGGGCTGGGGCGTCTGGGGCGTGCCGGAGGAGGAGGGCAGCCTGGAGGGCAACCCGCCCGCCCTGCCCGAGTTCCTGGCGCGGGACCTGCGCTGGGCCGAGGGCAACATGCAGTATCTCGCGCTGCTGCGCGCCCCGGGGCTCGATCTCGCGGCGCGCTGGCAGCTTCTGCAGGCGGTGCTGCTCTTCGCCTGCGCGCCGCTCTGGGCGCTCGGCTTCGCCGCCGCCGCGCTGGTCGCCGCCACGGGCGGCTTCGACCACGCCTCGGCGCTCGGGATGCTCGGCGTGTTCCTGCTGGTCTGGGCGCTGGTGCATGCGCCCAAGCTCGCCGGCTATGCCGAGATGCTGCTGCGGCCCGAGCGCGCGGCGGCCTATGGCGGGCGCGGGGCCTTCCTGCGCGGGGCGCTGGCCGAGCTCGCCTTCAGCGCGGTGCTGCAGCCCATCAGGGTGGTGCACCAGTCGGGCTTCCTGCTGGCCCTGCCCTTCGGGATGCGGATGGGCTGGAAGCCGCAGAACCGGGCGGATCGCGGCGTGGCCTGGGGCGATGCGGCGCGGCTGCTCTGGCCGCACACGCTGATCGGCGCCTTGGCGATGGCGGCGGTGGCCGCCAGCGCGGCCTGGGCGCTGCCCTTCGCCCTGTTCTGGGCCGGGGGGCTGCTGGTGGCGATTCCCTTCTGCGTGCTGACCACCGCCCCGGGCTTCGGCCGCTGGCTCGTCGCGCGCGGCCTCTGCGCGACGCCCGAGGAGCGTCAGGCCATGAGCGGCCCGGGCTCGAGCGCGGCATAGACATCGCCGCTGTTCGCCTCGGCCGGCAGGGCGGCGATCCAGCCGGCCATCTCCGCCTCCTCCACCGCGCGCGGGAAGGCGAAGCGCATGCTCTCGCCCAGGCAGGCGTTGTAGTGCCGCAGCCCGAGGGCGGAGAGGCGCGCAAGGCACTCCCGCGCCACCTCGCGCTGGATGGTGGTGAACTCGAAGCTCAGCGCCGGCAGCGGGCGCGAGAGGCCGCGCAGCACCTCCGCCTCGAAGCCCTCCACGTCGAGCTTGGCGAAGCGCGGCGCGCCGTGCCGGGCGATCAGCGCATCGAGGGTGGTGCGCGGGCGGGGCAGGGCGGCGTCCCAGAGCTGCCCCTCCCAGCCGGGCGCGCCCTCCGCGGCGCGGATGAAGGCCTCGCTGGCGGTGGCCACGGTGGGGTTGGCGGTGTTGAGCCGCAGCAGCGCCTCGCCCGGCGCGCTGCCGACCAGCGCCTCCTCCAGCGCGAAGCGGGGCTGGGCGCGGAAGATGAGCCGGAGCGCGCGGGCGAGGCGCGGCTGCGGCTCCACCGCCACCACCCGCGCGCCGAGGCGCAGGAAGCTGGCCGTGCGGTCGCCCACATGGGCGCCCACGTCGAAGGCGAGATCGCCGGGCCCGAGGAAGCGCGCGTAGAAGCCATCGAGCAGGGCCCGCCGCTCCGGCGCGTGGTAGAGGCGCAGCGAGCGCGCGATGGCCGCCGCCGTGGTCATGGCGAGAACACCACCGCCGCCCCCGCCGCCAGGGCGGGCGGAACCATCAGCCGCCCGCCGGGCAGGGCGCGCGCCTTGCCCGCCAGCAGCCGCCCCGCCGCCGCATTGTCGTCGCCGGTGCGCAGCACGAAGCCGGCGAGGAAGGGCAGGCAGGGGATGGCGAGGCCCGGCAGCACCTCGGCCAGCGACTCGGGCGGGAGGATGCGCACCCGCGTCTCCATGGCCGGGGCGCGGGGGCCGGCGGCGCGCTCGCCCCCGGGCAGGCGCAGCAGATAGCCCCCCGCCGGGTCGGGCTCCAGCGGCAGCCCGGCGAGGCGCGAGAGGCGCGCGGCGCTCTCCGCCGGGGCGGCGCTGGCCAGCACCACCTCCTCCAGCGCCTCGGCGGCGTTGGCGTGCGTCATCCAGCGGTCCTGCCAGACGAGTTCGGGCGTGTGGTGCTGCACGAGCTGGATGCGCCCCTCCGGCGCGTCGGGGAAGGGCAGGCGCGAGAAGCGGGCGCGCGGCCCCTCGGGCCCCTCCACCGGCCGCTCCAGCGGCGCGATGCCGGGGATGTCGAGCCCGCCGCGCCGCAGCCGGGCGAGGTTCGCCTCCGCGTCGTCCATGGCGAGGGCGAGGATGTGCAGCCCCTCATAGCGCGCCAGGAACTCGCCCAGCCGGTTGTCGAACAGCCCGGGCTCGAGGATCGCCAGCAGCTCGATGTAGCCGTGCCGGAGGAAGGCGCAGCGATTGCCGGTGGCGAAGCGCTCCAGCGGCCCCTCCGGCGTGCGGCGGCCCGATTGCTGGGCGATGGGGGTGAGGGTGAAGCCCAGCGCCTCATAGGCCGCGGCCATGGGCGCGAGGGCGCGGTTGCACACGCCCACATGGTCGAGCGCGAGGGCGGTGGCGCTCATGCCGCCGGGTTCTCGTACTTGTCGAGCAGCCAAGCGGCCGGCTCCGCGGCGGCCGCGTCATACCAGGCGCCGAGCAGGGGATGCGCGCGCACCGCCGCCATGTAGGCGCGGCTCGCCTCCGAGAGCTCGGGCCGCCAGGTGAGGAAGCGCGTCACCACCGGGGCGTAGAAGGCGTCGGCCAGGGTGAAGGCCGCGCCGAACAGGAAGGGCCCGCCATGGGCGGCGAGGCACTCCGCCCAGAGCGCCTCGATGCGCGCGATGTCGGCCAGCGCGCCGGGGGTGCGGCCGCGCCCGGGAAAGCTGCGGCCGAGATTCATGGGCATGGCGAGGCGCAGCTTGCGGAAGCCCGCATGCATCTCCGCGGCGATGCTGCGCGCATGGGCGCGCGCCGCGCGATCGGCGGGCCAGAGGCCGGGGGCGAGCTCGGCGCAGTATTCCGCGATGGCGAGGCTGTCCCAGATGCGCAGGCCGCGATGCTCCAGCACGGGCACGAGGCCCGCGGGCATGGCGCCCTTGATGGCGGGGGTGGGGCCCTCGGCGAGCGGAATCACCACCTCCTCCACATCGAGCCCGGCGAGGCGCACCGCGAGCCAGCCGCGCAGCGACCAGGAGGAATAGCGGCGATTGCCGAGGAACAGGCGGCCTTCGGGCATGGCGGTCTCCCTTCTCGGGCGGGTTCTGGCATGGCGCGCGCCGGGGCGGAACAGGTGGTAGGCTGGCGCGCGATGGCCCGCCTTTTCCTGGCCCTGTTCTGCCTGCTCGCCCTGCCCGCGGCCGCCGAGACGCCGCGCGAGGCGCGCGCGCGCGCCGCCGAGGCCGAGCGCCAGGCCGCCGAAGCGCGGGAGCGGTGGGTGGCC
>JBKBSR010000318.1:0-3669 GCA_046291055.1 Roseococcus sp. | reverse complement strand
TCATCAGGCCCGAGAGGATGCGGATCAAATCCCCGCGAACGGTGCAGCAGATGCAGCCGTTGTTCATCTCGAACACCTCCTCGTCGGCGTCCACGACGAGGTCGTTGTCCACGCCGAGCTCCCCGAACTCGTTGATCACCACGGCGAACTTGCGGCCGTGGTTCTCCGTGAGGATGCGGTTGAGCAGCGTGGTCTTGCCGGCGCCGAGATAGCCGGTCAGCACGGTGACGGGGACGGGTGCGCGGTTGTCGTTCATGGGGGGAACTCCTCCCCCCAGAGATGGACCGCGCGCGGGGCCGTGAAAAGCCCCGCGCGGGGGATCAGTAGTAGCTGAGAGGCCGGGTCTTGCCCCCGAACACCCGCCAGATCACCACCGTGTAGAGCGCGATGACGGGCAGCACGAGCCCCGGGCCCACCAGGATGATGAGCAGGCTCTCGGGCGCGGCCGCAGCCTCGAAGATGGTCAGCCGCTCGGGCACCACATAGGGCCAGAAGGAATAGGCGAGGCCCTGGAAGCACAGCGCGAAGATGGCGCAGCAGGCGGCGAAGGGCACCCAGTCCAGCGTGTGGTCCGCGCGCGGGAAGCGGCGCAGGAAGATGTGCAGCAGCAGGAACAGCGCCCCGGTCGCGAGCGGGATGGGGGCGAGGCCCAGCACCTGCGGGAAGTCGAACCAGCGCTCGAAGATGCGCGGGCTGGCGAGCGGGGTGGCCGCGCTGATCACCAGCACCCCCGCCCAGGTGGCGTAGAGCGCGCCCCGCGCCCAGGCCGCCGCGCGCGCCTGCAGCGCGCCCTCGGTGCGCCAGACCAGCCAGCAGGCGCCGATCAGCGTGTAGCCCGCCACCACGATCAGGCCCACCAGGAAGGAGAAGAGCAGCGCGGCCCAGCCCTCGGCGAAGCCCAGGATGTAGCTGCCCAGCATCCAGCCCTGGCTGAAGGCGGCCAGCACCGAGCCGGCCTGGAAGGCCATGTCCCAGCGCGGCTTCTGCGCCTCGGGCGCCTTGGCGCGGAACTCGAAGGCCACCCCGCGCAGGATCAGCGCGGCCAGCATCAGCGCCACCGGCAGGTAGAGCGCGGTGAGGATCATGCCGTGCGCCATCGGGAAGGCCACGAGCAGCAGCCCCACCCCCAGCACCAGCCAGGTCTCGTTCGCGTCCCAGAAGGGGCCGATGGAGTGGATCATCCGGTCGCGCTCGGCCTCCTCGGGCGTGCGGCGCAGCAGCACCCCCACGCCGAGGTCGAAACCGTCCAGCATGGCGTAGAGCAGCATGGACAGCGCCATGAGCACCGCGAAGGCGATGGGCAGCCAGGCGCCCGGGGGCAGGGTCTCCATGGCGCTCACTCCGCGGGCTGGGGCCGGAAGGGGCCGGTGCGGACCTCCTGGCCCGCGCCGCCGCCCCTGGCCGCGAGGTGGTAGAGCGTGCCGATATAGGCCGCGAGCAGCACCGCGTAGATGGCGAGGTAGAGCGCGAGCGAGACGCCGATGCTGGCCGCCGGCACGGGCCCCGCGGCCTCACCCGTGCGCAGGATGCCCGTGACGAGCCAGGGCTGGCGCCCGATCTCGGTGACATACCAGCCCGCGAGGGTGGCCACCCAGCCCGAGAAGGTCATCGCCACCAGGGCGCGCGCGAGCCAGCGCCCCGGCTCGCGCCCGCGCCGCAGCGCGAAGGCGCCCCACCAGCCCACCAGCAGCATCAGCACGCCCACGCCGACCATGATGCGGAAGGCGTAGAACACCGGGGCCACGGGCGGATGCTCGCCGATGAACTCGTTGAGGCCGCGCACCTCGCCCTCCCACTCATGGGTGAGGATGAGCGAGGCCATGTTGGGAATGGCGATCTCGAAGCGGTTGGTGCGGTTCGCTTCGTCGGGGATGGCGAAGAGGCGCAGGGCGGCGCCGCGCTCCGTCTCCCACACGCCCTCCATCGCCGCCACCTTCTGCGGCTGGTGCTCGAGCGTGTTCAGCCCGTGCAGGTCGCCGGCGAGGATCTGCACCGGGATGAGCACCGCCCCCAGCACCACGCCCGTGCGCAGCGCCTTGAGCACGCCGGGCGCGCGGTCCCCGCGCAGCCAGCGCCAGGCCGAGAGGCCGGAGATGAGGAAGGCCGCCGTCAGCCCCGAGGCGAGCAGCATGTGCGCGAGGCGATAGGGCATGGAGGGGTTGAAGACGATGGCGAACCAGTCGGTCGCGTGCGCCACGCCCTCGCGCATCTCGAAGCCCGCGGGCGTGTGCATCCAGGAGTTCAGCACCAGGATCCAGAAGGCCGAGAGCGAGGTGCCCACCGCCACCAGCACCGTGGCGAGCGTGTGCAGCCAGTCCGGGACGCGGCGATAGCCGAAGAGCATGATGGCCAGGAAGGAGGCCTCGAGGAAGAAGGCCGTCACCACCTCATAGGCCAGCAGCGGGCCCGCGATGTTGCCCACGCGCTCCATGAAGCCCGGCCAGTTGGTGCCGAACTGGAAGCTCATGGTCAGCCCCGAGACGACGCCGAGGGCGAAGCTGAGGGCGAACACCTTCACCCAGAAGCGGTAGGCCTCCATCCACGCCTCGTCGCGCGTCGCGTTGAAGCGCAGCTTGAAGAAGAGCAGGAGCCAGCCCAGCGCGATGGTGATGGTGGGAAAGAGGATGTGGAAGGAGACGTTCGCGGCGAACTGGATGCGCGCGAGCAGCAGCGGGTCCATGGCTCAGCCTTCCTTCGCGGCGCGGCGCCGCGGCTTGCGGGTGACGATCTCCTGGAAGCGTTCCGTCGCCTCCAGCACGCGGGCGACGCGCCCGCCGAGCTTGAGCAGCGCGATCAGCCGCTCGTCCGGCAGTTTCTGGACATCGTCCATCCAGCCGGTGAGCAGCGAGATCACCTCGTAGAGGGACTGCATGCGCGCCTGGGCGTGCGCCTCCTCGGGGCTCGCGGGCCGCTGCATGAGCGTATCGCGCAGCAGGGTCAGGGTGGGGTCCACCTCGCGCTTGCGGCGCTCCTCGGCGAGGATGCGCACGATCTGCCAGACATCCTCGGGCGTGGAGAAATGCTCGCGCCGATCGCCCGGCAGGTGCTGCAGGCGCACGAGCCGCCAGGCCTCGAGCTCCTTCAGCCCCATGGAGACGTTGGAGCGGGAGAAGCCGAGCTTCTGCGCGATCTCGTCGGCCGGGAGGGGGCGTTCGGAGAGGAAGAGCAGGGCGTAGATCTGCCCCACGGTGCGGTTGATCCCCCAGCGCGAGCCCATCTCGCCGAAGTGGAGGACGAAGGCGGCGGTGGCGGGGGGGAGGTCCATGGCCCGGGAGTGTGTTCAGGAATTTCTGAAAATTCAAGCCGGGCAGTCGGACTTTCCGCGGGCGTTCCGAAAGCGGGAAGCCCGCATCCCCCGTCCGCCCGGCCGCCTCTCCTGCTACATCCCCCCCCATGGCCCTCCCCCCCGCCTTCCTCGACGAGCTGCGCGCCCGCACCCCCATGCCGGCGCTGGCCGCAAGGCGCGTGCGGCTCTCGAAATCCGGGCGGAACTGGAAGGGGCTCTGCCCCTTCCACAATGAGAAGACCCCCTCCTTCTACGTCTATGAGGACAGCTTCCACTGCTTCGGCTGTGGGGCGCATGGCGATGCCTTCGCCTGGCTGATGCGCTGCGAGGGGCTGGGCTTCATGGAGGCGGTGGAGCGGCTCGCCGCCGAGGCGGGCATGGAG
>JBKBSR010000317.1:0-3672 GCA_046291055.1 Roseococcus sp. | reverse complement strand
GGTGAGCGTGGTGATCGAGTTGCCCAACTTGCTCTCGGTGCACCCGGCGGCGCCCGCGCACACGGCGGGCGAGTTCATCGCCTGGGCGCGGGCGCAGCGCGGCGGCGTGACCTATGGCTCGGCGGGGATCGGCACCATTCCGCACCTCGCCATGGCGATGCTCTGCGCGCGCGCCGGCATCGAGGCCACGCACATCCCCTTCCGCGGCTCCGCCCCTGCCATCACCGAGCTGATCGCGGGCCGCATCCAGGCGGTGCTCGAGAACCTTCCGCCCCAGGCGCAGCACATGCGCGCGGGCACGATCCGCGGCCTCGCCATCTCCTCCGCCGCGCGGCACCCGGATTTCCCGGAGCTTCCGCCGCTGGGCGCGGAGCTCGGCTGGCCGGATTTCGCGCCGGTGGCCTGGCAGGCGGTGATGGCGCCCGCGGGCACGCCCGAGCCCATCGTCGAGCGCCTGGCTGCGATCATCGGCGCGGCGCTGCGCGCGGAGGAGAACGCGGCGCGGCTGCGCGCGACCGGGGCGCTGCCCTCGGGCATGCCGCCCGCCGCCTTCCGCGCCTTCCTGGCGCGCGAGGTGGAGGCCTGGGGCCGCGCCGTGCGCGAGAGCGGCGCGACGGTGCAAGGGTGAGCCCGCCCATCCTCACCCGCGCGAGCCGGCTGCTCGGCATCCGCTATCCCATCGTGCAGGGCGGGCTCGCGCGGGTGGCGCGGGCGGAGCTGTGCGCCGCCGTCTCGGCCGCCGGGGGCCTGGGGCAGATCGCGACCGCGGGCCTCGAGGGGCCCGAGGCGCTGCGCGCGGAGATCGCGAAGGTGCGCGCCGCCACCGATGCGCCCTTCGGCGTGAACTTCCCGCTGGGGCGGACGGACATCACGGCCATGCTGGAGGCGGCGCTGGAGGAGGGCGTGCCCGTCATCGCGCTGACGGCCGGCAACCCAGCGCCCTGGATCCGGCGCATCGACGGCCGCGCGAAGGTGCTGGTGCTGATCGCGGGGCCCGAGCTCGCGCGGAAGGCCGAGGCGGCGGGGGCCGATCTCGTGGCGACGGTGGGTTATGAGGGCGGGGGCCATCTCGGCCTCGGCGACGAGACGACGATGGTGATGGTGCCGCGCGTGGTGCGCGCCGTCTCCATCCCCGTGCTCGCCTCGGGCGGCATCGCCGACGGCGCGGGGCTGCTCGCCGCGCTCGCGCTGGGGGCCGAGGGCGTGGAGATGGGCACGCGCTTCGTCGCCAGCCGCGAGGCGCGCGCGCATGACGCCTACAAGCAGGCGCTGGTGGCGGCGCGCCCGGAGGACACGGCGATCATCAAGCGCAGCCTGCGCCAGCCCGGCCGCGTGCTGCGCAGCGCCTACACCGAGGCGCTGACCGCGCGCGAGGCGGCCGGCGCGCCGCCCGAGGAGCTCGTGCCGCTCGTCGCCGGCGAGGTGAACGAGATCGGCGTGGGCGAGGGGCGGCTCGCCGAGAGCTATGTCTGGGCCGGCCAGGCGGTGGGGCTGATCGAGGAGCTGCTGCCGGCGGGCGAGATCGTCGCCCGCATGGCGCGCGAGGCGCATGCGGGCCTCGCGCGGCTGCGGGCGATGTTTCAGCCCACGGCGTGAGGGGGCGCGCGCCCCTCGATCAGCACGGCGGCGAGGTTCTCGAGCGCGCGGCGGCCCATCGCGTCGCGCGTCTCGACGGTGGCGCTGCCCAGATGCGGCAGCAGCACCACGTTCTCCAGGCCGAAATACCCCTCGAAGACGCGCGGCTCCCCGTCATAGACGTCGAGGCCCGCCGCGCGGATGTGGCCGGAGGCGAGCGCGGCCACCAGCGCCGCGTCGTCCACGCTGCCGCCGCGGCCGGTGTTCACCACGAGGCTGCCGGGCTTCATCATCGCCAGCCGCTCGGCGTTGAGCCATTTGCGCGTGGCCTCGCCGCCCGGCACATGCATCGAGAGCACGTCGATGGCGGAGAGGAAGGAGGCGTCGTTGTCGTGGAACACCGCGCCCTGCTCGAGCTCGGGCGGCAGGCGCGCGATGTCGCGGTAGTGGATCCGCATGCGGAAGCCGCGCGCCATGGCCGCGAGTTCGCGCCCGATGCGCCCCATGCCGAGGATGCCGAGCGCCTTGCCCTCCAGCGTCACGCCCATGAGCTGGGTGGGCGCCCAGCCCTCCCATTTGCGCGCGCGCACCATCCGCTCGCCCTCGCCGGCGCGGCGCGCGGCCATGAGCATCAGCGTCATGGCGCATTCGGCGGTGGCGAAGCTCAGCACCTCGGGCGTGTTGGTGACGGTGATGCCGCGCGCACGGGCGGCCGCGACGTCCACATGGTCATAGCCCACGCTGAAGGTGGCGATGACGCGCACCGAGGCGGGCAGGGCGGCGATGGTGGCCGCGCCCATCGGGTCGCCCGCAGCGCAGAGGATGCCCTGCGCGCCCGCCTCGGCCGCGCGTCGCGCGATCTCGGCGCCGTCGCGGAACCAGGGCTCGTCGCTCGGGTTCAGGCGCGCGTCGAAACGCTCGGCGGCCAGCGCCTCGATGGCGGCGGGAAGCTGGCGGGTGAGCAGCAGGACGGGCTTGGGCATGGGCGTTTCCTGGGCGGGCCTCGCGATGGCGCGGCACCATAACGGAGCCCGCCTGTCTTGCCAGAGGGGGCGGCGCGCGGCAGGAAACGCCCACCGACCGTTCGAGGGAGTGAGGCGATGGATTTCGGGCTGAAGGGGCGCCGCGCGCTGGTGATGGGGGCGTCGAAGGGGCTCGGCCGCTCCGTCGCGGAGGCGCTGGCCGCCGAGGGCGTGCATCTCGTGATCTCCGGGCGCGAGCAGGCGAGCCTGGACGCCGCCTGCGCCGAGCTGCGCGCGCTGGGCGCGGCCTCCGCCACCGGGATTCCCGCCGATGTCGCCGAGGGCGCGCAGATGGACGCGCTGGCCGCGGGCGCGCTGGCGGCGATGGGCGGCGTGGACATCCTGGTGCAGAACCATGGCGGCCCGCCGCCCGGCCCGGCGCTGGAGGTGACGGAGGAGGCGCTCTCCACCTGGTTCCAGCGCATCGTGCTCTCGCCCGTGCGGCTGACCAACGCGCTGCTGCCGGGCATGCGCGCGCAGAAATGGGGGCGCATCATCAATGTGGGCAGCACGGGCATGCTGCAGCCGCTGCCCAACATGGTCCTCTCCAACACGCTGCGCGCGAGCGTGATGGGCTGGATGAAGACGCTCTCGGCCGAGGTGGCGCATGAGGGCGTCACCTGCAACATCGTCGCCCCCGGCGCGATCCGCACCGACCGCAGCCTGGAGACGGCGGGCAGCCTGGCGAAGCGTCAGGGCAGGAGCGTGGAGGAGGTGATCGCCGAGCGCAGCAAGACCATCCCCGCCGGGCGCTACGGGCTGCCTTCGGAATACGGCCCGCTCGTCGCCTTCCTGTGCAGCAGCCAGGCGGCCTACATCACGGGCTGCGTGCTGCGCGTGGACGGCGGCATGGTGCGCGGGTGGTGATGGCGCCCTCGGACCGGCCGGCGCGCGTGCGCCTCGCCGCCGACATCGGCGGCACCTTCACCGACATCGCCCTCGAGGCCGAAGGCGTGGATGAGGTCGTCACGCGCTGGACGGCGAAGGTGCTGACCACGCCCGAAGCGCCCGAGCGCGGCGTGCTGGAGGGCGTGCGCCTCGCCCTCGCCCGCGCGGGCCTCACGGCGGCGGACGT
>JBKBSR010000006.1:3426-23494 GCA_046291055.1 Roseococcus sp. | reverse complement strand
GGCCGATGCGGCGCTGGAGGCGGGCTTCGGCAGCGAGGCCCGCGCCCATGCCGCCGCGCCGCTCGGCATGACGCCCGGCGCTGTGCGGCGCGGCGGGAAGGGCGAGGCGATCGGCCTCGCCCGCGCCGAGAGCGCGCTCGGCCCGCTGCTGGTGGGCGCCACGGCGAAGGGGGTGTGCTTCATCGGCTTCGGCGAGCCCTTCGCCGCGCTCGAGGCGGCGCTGCGCGCCCGCTTCCCGCACGCCGCGCTGCACGAGGACGCCGCCCTGGCCGAGACGGTGGCGCAGGTGGCCGCGCATCTCGCCGAACCGCGGGCGGCGCTCGAACTGCCGCTCGACCTGCGCGGCACCGCCTTCCAGCGCCGGGTGTGGGAGGCGCTGCGCCGCATCCCGATGGGCGAGACGCGCGCCTATTCCTCCCTGGCCGCCGAGATCGGCGCGCCCGCCGCCACCCGCGCCCTGGCCCGCGCCTGCGCGGCCAACCCGCTGGCCCCGCTGGTGCCCTGCCACCGCGCGCTGGGCAAGGACGGATCGCTCACCGGCTATCGCTGGGGGATCGGGAACAAGCGCCGGCTGCTGGAGGCGGAGGGGGCGCTGCTGCCGGGCGGGCGGCCCGCCGGCTAGGCGCCCACCCAGCGCTCGGCGGGCAGGGAGAGGAAGGCGCGCGCGCCCACCCCCTCGGCCGCCTCCACCACCAGCTCGCCCCCATGGGCGCGCAGCAGCGCGCGGGCGAGCACGAGCCCCATGCCGAGCCCGCGCGAGCGCTGCGCGCCGCCGTCATGCGCGGCGGGGGAGAGATCCTCGGCGGCGAGGCCGAGCCCCTCGTCCTCCACCACCAGGGCGAGGGAATCGCGCGCGCGTTCGAGCCGCAGGTCGATGGCGTCGCCCTCGCCGGTGGCGCGCACGGCGCGCGTCAGCACCTGCAGCAGCGCGGCGCGCAGGGCGCGGCGGTCGGCGCGCAGGGTCACGGCATCCAGCGCCGGCTCGATCCGCCAGAGCCGCTGGCCGGGGCCGAGGCGCTGGGCCGTCAGCGCCACCGCCTCGCGCAGCAGGGGGGCGAGGGAGAAGCGTTCCTCCTTCAGGCTTGGGCTAGTGTCGCGCTGGGCGCCGGCCTCGGCCGCCTGATCGGAGAGGGAGAGGAGGTGGCGCGCCTCCGCCTCGAAGGCGCGGCCTGCCTCGCCGCCCAGCACCTGGGCGCGGCCCAGCAGGGAGAGCGAGGCGGACTGGACCTCCTGCGCGAGAAGGGCGAGGGCGCGGCCCCGCTCCTCGGCCAGGCGCTGCGCCGTGTGCGCCTCGGCGGCCTGCCCGGCCAGCCGCGTGCGGGCGGCGATGACGAGGCCGCCCAGACCGAAGGCGAACAGCGCCAGAATCAGGTCGGAGAGGTCGAGCGCCATGGGCGGGGACCATGGCGCGGGATGGTTAACGGGCGCCTAACGGGTGCGGGCGCGGGCCCGAGGGCTCAGGCCGCCTTCTTCGCCTGGGCGCGCGCGATGCGGCGCTTCAGCACGATGGCCTCGGGCGGCAGCCGCCGGTCCGGCGTGCCGAGGAGGAAGGCGTCCAGCCCGCCATTGTGCTCGATGGTGCGGATGCCGTTCACCGTCAGGCGGAGCTGCACCGAGGCGCCCAGCGTCTCGGACCAGAAGGACTGCTGCTGCAGGTTGGGCAGGAAGCGCCGCCGCGTCTTGTTGTTCGCGTGGCTGACGTTGTTGCCGGTGAGGACGGCCTTGCCGGTGATGGTGCAGCGGCGCGACATGGTGGTGATCCCGAACGAAAAGCGCGCGCGGCGGGCCGCGCGCGGAGGCATGCGAGGCGCGCTGTTTGCGTCAGCGCCCGGCGCGAGTCAAGCGCGGGCTCAACGCGGCAGGGTGGGCAGCTCGCGCAGCTCGCCCGATTCCACGCTGGCCAGCGCCTGGCGCAGCACCGCGGCGATGGAGCGGTCATCCATGCTGCGGGCGAGCAGGCCAAGAGCCCCGCCCAGCAGCGCCGAGGCCGCCGAGATGGGCGCGATGCCCTGCTCCATCATGTATTCGATGGCCTTGTCCACCACCGAACCGGCGTGGCTCAGGTCCTCGGGCGGCTGCTGGTCCATGGCTTCTCTTTCCCGGCGCTCGACTGCGCGCGACATGGGGCAGCCGCGCGCCGGGGGGAAGGGGGTGAAGGTTACCCCTTCGTCATGCGGGCATTTCGCCCTCGGCCCGTGCGCTGACGCCACGGCCGAAGCGGGCCTCGGCCTCCGCGCGGGCCGCGGCCTCGGCCGCCGCCACCGCCTCGGACTGGCGGCGCCACATCTCGGCGTAGAGGCCGCCGCGCGCGATGAGTTCCGCATGGGTGCCGCGCTCGGCCACCCGCCCCTCGTCCAGCACCAGGATTTCGTCCGCCTCCACCACCGTCGAGAGCCGGTGCGCGATGACCAGCGTGGTGCGCCCCTGCGCCACCCCGCGCAGCGCGGCCTGGATCTCCTGCTCGGTGCGGGTGTCGAGGGCGCTGGTCGCCTCGTCGAGGATCAGGATGCGCGGGTTCTTGAGGATGGTGCGCGCGATGGCCACGCGCTGCTTCTCGCCGCCCGAGAGCTTGAGGCCGCGCTCGCCCACCCGGGTGCGGTAGCCCTCGGGCAGCTTCATCACGAACTCGTGCACCTGGGCGAGCTTCGCCGCCTCCTCGATCTCCTCCTGCGTCGCGCCCGGGCGGCCATAGGCGATGTTGTAGGCGATGCTGTCGTTGAACAGCACCGTGTCCTGCGGCACCACGCCGATGGCTTGGCGCAGGCTGTCCTGCGTCACGGCGCGCACATCGGCGCCGTCCACGCGCACCGCCCCGCCCGTGACGTCGTAGAAGCGGAACAGCAGGCGCGAGATGGTGGATTTCCCCGCCCCCGTGGGCCCCACGATGGCGAGCATGCGCCCCGGCGGCACGGCGAAGCTCACGCCCTTCAGGATGTCGCGGTCGGGGCGGTAGTGGAAGCGCACATCCTCGAAGGCCACCGCGCCCGGCCCCTCGGGCAGCGGCCGCGCGTCCGGGGCGTCGCGCACCTCGGCCGGCACGTCGAGCAGGCGGAACATCTGCTCCATGTCCGTCAGCCCCTGGCGGATTTCGCGGTAGGCGAAGCCGAGCACGTTCAGCGGCAGGTAGAGCTGGACGAGGTAGGTGTTGACCATCACGAAGTCGCCCACCGTCATGGTCCCGTCCGCGATGCCGCCGCCGGCCAGCAGCATCACCACGGTCAGCCCCGTCGCCATGATCAGCGCCTGGCCGGCGTTGAGCATGTTCAGCGTCGTCTCGCTGCGGGTGTAGGCGCGCTCGTAGCGCGAGAGGCTCTCGTCGTAGCGGCGGGCCTCGTGGCGCTCGTTGTTGAAGTACTTCACCGTCTCGTAGTTCAGCAGGCTGTCCACCGCCTTGGTGTTCGCCTCCTCGTCCATCGCGTTCATCGCGCGGCGGAAGCGCAGCCGCCAGTTGGTGAAGAGCAGCGTGAAGGCGACATAGGCGGCGATGGTCAGCAGCACCGTCAGCGCGAAGGAGGCGGCGAACATCCACCACAGGATGGCCGCCACCAGCAGGATCTCGACGATGGTGGGGATGATGTTGAACAGCAGGAAGTTCAGCGCGATGGCGATGCCGCGCGTGCCGCGCTCGATGACGCGCGAGAGGCCGCCGGTGGCGCGGTCCAGGTGGAAGCGCATGGACAGCGCGTGCAGGTGCTCGAACACCCGCAGCGCCACCCGGCGCGAGGCGCGCGCCTGCACCTTGGCGAAGATGGCGCTGCGCAGCTCCGCGAAGGCGGAGGCCATGACGCGCAGCAGCCCGTAGCCGATCACCAGCGCGACGGGGATGGCGAGCATCGCGCCCACCCCCTCCTTGGGCGCCAGCGCGTCCACCGCCCGGGCGTAGGCGATCGGCACCAGCACGTTCGCCGCCTTGGCCAGCACCAGGAACAGTACGGCCAGCACCACGCGCAGCCGCATCTCCGCCTCGCCGCGCGGCCAGAGATAGGGGAGGATGGAGAGCAGGGCGTGGCGGTGGCTGGCGGCGGGCGGCTGGCTCATGCCCCCCAGATGGCCCGGAAGCGGCGTTTTGGAAAAGGGGCGCGCGCCCTTACATGGCGGCCATGTCCCTCTCCCTCATGCGCCACATCGAGGCGTGCAACAACACGCCCTCGCTCGCCCATCTGCTGCCCTTCCGCCTCGACGGGGCGGCGGCGGGCCATGTCGCGCCCGATCTGGCCGAGGCGCTGGCCGGCCGGGTGGAAGGGTTCCGCCTCGGCCGCGCGGGGCTCGAGATGGCCGAGGCCCTGAATTCCCCCGAATCGCGCAGCGCCGCGCTGGCCGAGGCGGGCCGGGCCATGGCCGCCCAGGGCCGGCTGCGCCTGCGCGGCGAGATGTTCGACATCCGCGCCGCCGCCGCCGGCCCGGTGCTGGCCCGGCTGGACCGCGGCGCGATCCCGGCCTTCGGCGTGATCGGCCATGGCGTCCACCTCAACGGGCTGGTGCGCCGCGCCGACGGGCTGCATGTCTGGGTCGGCGTGCGCGCGCGCGACAAGGCGGTGGCGCCCGGGCAGCTCGACAATCTCGTGGGCGGGGGGGTGCCGGCCGGCCTCACGCCGCAGGAGACGCTGCTGAAGGAGGCGCAGGAGGAGGCGAGCATCCCCCCCGCCCTCGCCGCCCGGGCGCGGCCGGTGGGCCGCGTCTCCTATATCCTGACGCTGCCCGAGGGGCTGCGGCGCGACGTGCTGCACCTCTACGACCTCGAGCTGCCCGAGGAGTTCGCCCCCACCCCCAACGACGACGAGGTGGAGCGCTTCGAGCTCTGGCCCGCCCGCCGGCTGCTGGACTGCGTGCGAGAGACGGAGGCGGTGAAGTTCAACGTGAACCTGGTGCTGATCGACCTGTTCCTGCGCGAGGGGCTGATCCCGCCCGACAGCGCCGAGGGCCGGGCGCTGCGCGCCGGGCTCGATCGGGGGGTGGGCTCCCGCCTCACCCCTTGAGCGCGCGCCAGCCGATGTCGCGCCGGCAGAAGCCGCCGGGCCAGTCGATGCGCTCCACCGCCGCATAGGCGGCGGCGCGGGCCTCGGCCAGGGTCGCCCCCACCGCGCCGACGCCCAGCACCCGCCCGCCGGCCGCCACCAGCGCCCCGTCCTCGCGCCGCGCCGTGCCGGCGTGGAAGATGGTCACGTCCGGCACCTGGGCCGCCGCCTCCAGCCCCCTGATCTCGGTGCCGGTGCGCGGGGCCTCCGGATAGCCCTCGGCCGCCATCACCACGAGGATGGAGGCCAGGCGCTCCCAGCGCAGGTCGAACATCGCCAGCTCCCCTTGCGTGGCGGCGACCAGCGCGGGCAGCAGGTCCGAGCGCAGGCGCAGCATCAGCGCCTGGCATTCCGGATCGCCGAAGCGGACGTTGAACTCGAGCAGCCTGGGCCCCGCCTCGGTCAGCATCAGCCCGGCGAAGAGCACGCCGGTGAAGGGCGCGCCGCGCCGGGCCATCTCGGCCAGCACGGGGCGGATGCAGGTGGCCATCACCTCGGCCTCCAGCGCGGGCGTCCAGGCGGGCGGGGGGGAATAGGCGCCCATGCCGCCCGTGTTGGGGCCGCGGTCGCCGTCGAAGGCGCGCTTGTGGTCCTGCGCGGCGGCCAGGGGGATGGCGGTGGCGCCGTCGCACAGGGCGAAGAAGCTGATCTCCTCGCCCGCCAGATACTCCTCGATCACCACGCGGCGGCCGGCCGCGCCGTGCAGCCCGCCCTCCAGCATGGCGGTGACGGCCTCGAGCGCCTCCGCCTCGGTCATCGCCACCACCACGCCCTTGCCGGCGGCCAGCCCGTCCGCCTTCACCACGATGGGCGCGCCGCGGGCGCGGATATGGGCGCGCGCGGCCTCGGCCTCCTCGAAGACGGCGTGCGCGGCGGTGGGGGCGCCGGCGGCCAGCGCCACCTCCTTGAAGAAGGCCTTGCTGCCCTCGAGCCGCGCCGCCGCCGCGCTGGGCCCGAAGCAGCGGATGCCCGCGGCCGCGCAGGCGTCGGCCAGCCCCGCCGTCAGCGGCGCCTCGGGCCCGACCACCACCAGATCCACCCCCTGCGCCCGGGCGAAGGCCACCAGGGCCGGGATGTCGAGCGCGGCGATGGGCACGCATTCCGCCACCTCCGCGATGCCCGGGTTGCCCGGCGCGCACCACAGCTTCGTGAGCAGGGGCGAGGCGGCCAGCGCCCAGCACAGGGCATGTTCGCGCCCCCCGGACCCGACGACGAGAAGCTTCATGGGGCACGTCTCCGAAACGGCTGAAAGCTGGTGTATGGAAAGGGCATGGACGCGCCGGGCGCCAACATCCCCGAATACGGTGTCGGCGAACTCGCCGGCGCCATCAAGCGCACGCTCGAGGGCGCCTTCGCGCGCATCCGGGTGCGCGGCGAGATCACCGAGCTCAAGCCCTACCCCTCCGGCCACATCTACCTCTCGCTGAAGGACGAGGCCGCGAAGATTGAGGCGGTGGTGTGGAAGAGCGCCGTGCCGCGACTCGGCCTCAAGCCCGAGAACGGGGTGGAGGTGATCGCCACCGGCCGCCTCTCCACGTATGCCGACCGCTCGAAATACCAGCTCGTCATCGAGAAGCTGGAATACGCGGGCGAGGGCGCGCTGCTCGCGCGCATCGAGGCGCTGCGCAAGCGGCTGCTGGCCGAGGGGCTGTTCGAGCGCAAGCGCCCCCTGCCGCTGCTGCCGCGCGTCGTCGGCGTCGTCACCTCCGAGCGCGGGGCGGTGCTCCAGGACATCCGCACCACGCTGGCCCGGCGCTTCCCGCGCGAGATCATCCTCTGGCCCGTGGCGGTGCAGGGGGAGGGGGCTGCGGAACAGATCGCCCGCGCCATCCGCGGCTTCTCGGAGCTGCCGGCGGGTGGGCCGGTGCCGCGGCCCGATGTGCTGATCGTCGCGCGCGGCGGCGGCGCGCTCGAGGATCTGATGGCCTTCAACGAGGAGGCGGTGGTGCGCGCGGCGGCCGCCTGCACCATCCCGCTGATCAGCGCGGTCGGGCATGAGACCGACACCACGCTGATCGACTTCGCCGCAGACCGCCGCGCCCCCACCCCCACCGCGGCGGCCGAGATGGCGGTGCCCGCCCGGGCCGATCTGCTGGCCGACCTCGCGCAGAAGGCCGCGCGGCTCGACCAGTCGATGCTGGCGCGGCTGCGCGCGGCGCATCTCGCGCTGAGCCGGGCCGAGCGCGGCCTGCCCGACGCGCCCGCCCTGCTGGCCCAGGCCCGGCAGCGGCTGGAGGACCGGGCCGAGCGGCTTTCCGGCGCGCTGCCGCAGATGCTGGGGGCGAAGCGCGCGGCGCTCTCGGCCGCCGCGGCGGGGCTGCGCCACCCGCGCGAGGCGCTGGCGGCGGCCAGGGCGGCGCTGGCGCAGCGGGTGCAGCGGCTGGAGGCCGCCTGGGCGCGGGGCCAGCAGCGCCGCGCCGCCGCGCCGGCGCTGGCGCGCCTCTCCCCCGCCCCGGTCGAGGCGCTGCTGCGCGAGCGGCGCGCCCGGCTCGCCGGCCTCGCGGCCCGGCTCGAGGCAGTGAGCTACCACGCCGTGCTCGCCCGCGGCTTCGCGCTGGTGCAGGACGAGGCCGGCGCGGCCATCGCCCGCGCCGCCGAGGTCGCACCCGGCCAGGCGCTGCGCCTCACCTTCCAGGACGGGCAGCGCCGCGCCACCGCCGAGGGCGAGGCGCGCGCGCCGAAGCGCCGCCGCGCGGGCCCCGAGCAGGGCGCGCTGCTGTGATCCGCCGCGCGGCGCTGGCCCTGCCCGCGCTGCTGCTCGCCGCCCCGGCGCGCGCCCTCTCCTGGCGGGGCCGTGCGGAACAGGGCGGGCTGTTGCGCGGCGAGGGCGCGGCGGGGCGCCGGCTGGCCCTCGACGGCGCGCCGCTGCGCGTCTCGGCGGGCGGCCTCTTCGTCCTCGGCTTCGGGCGGGACCATGGGCCGCGCGCCAGCCTTACGGTGGACGGCGCGCCGCGCCTCATCGAGGTGGCGCGCCGCGCCTGGGAGGTGCAGCACATCACCGGCCTGCCCCCGGCCCAGGTGACGCCCGACGCCGCGACGCTCGCGCGCATCCGCGCCGAGCGCGAGCGGCTTGCCGCGGTCCGCGCCACGGATAGCCCCGCCACGCATTTCGCCGCCCCGATGCTCTGGCCCGCGCGCGGGCGCATCAGCGGCGTCTTCGGCAGCCAGCGCGTGCTGAACGGCGAGCCGCGCCAGCCGCATTACGGGCTGGACATCGCGGGCCCGGTGGGCGCGCCCATCGCCGCCGCCCTGCCCGGGCGGGTGACGCTGGCCGAGGAGTTCGTGTTCTTCGGCAAGCTTCTGGTGCTCGACCACGGCCACGGGGTGAACACGCTCTACGCCCATCTCTCGCGCCTGCTGGTGCGCGAGGGGCAGGAGGTGGCGCAGGGCGCGGTGATCGCGGAGATGGGCGCCACCGGCCGCGTCACCGGCCCGCACCTGCATTTCAGCCTCTCCTGGTTCCGCACCTGGCTCGACCCGCAGCCGCTGCTGGAGGGGTGAGCGGCGCCTCCGAAACAGCGCGGCGCCGCCGCGAAACGGCCCGAGTCCCGTATTTTTCTACATGGCGGCGGGATGAACGCATTCCTCACGAAATTCCCCTGGCCACGCCGTTCAGCTTAGGTTAAGGCTAACCTCAGGTGGCGGGGAACCAGGGGGCCCGCCATGCAGGAAAGGTCCGGGGCCGTCATGACCGTCATCGAGCAGCCGCCGCGCGCCGACCAGAGAGCCGAGGAGGCGCTGAGCCGCCCGCAGGACTCTGCCGTCGCCTTGCCCGCCCGGCCGGCGCGCTGGCCCTGGCTGCTCGGCCTCGCCGTCGTGGCGGGGGTGGGCGGCTGGTTCATGCTGGGCCGCGAGGAGGCGCCCCAGCCCGCCCCCGCCGCCGTCGCCGCCACCCGCGCCCCCGGCGAGTCCCGCCTGAACGACGCCGAGATGCGCGCGCTGCGCATCGAGCCGGTGCAGAGCCTCGCCTTCCGGCCCGAACGCGTGGCCGAGGGCCGCATCGCGGTGAACGACGACCGCGCCACGCCGATGTTCGCCCCCTACACGGGCCGCGTCACCCGCGCCTTCGCGCGGGTGGGCGACCGCGTCGAAGCCGGAGCGCCGCTCTACGAAATCGAGACGCAGGAGGTCACCTCCGCCGCGAACGAGCTGCTTGCCGCGCTGGACAACGTGCAGAAGACGCGCACCGCGCTCGAGCAGGCGCGGCGGGAGGAGGCGCGGCAGGCCTCGCTGTTCTCCGCCCGCGCCGCCTCGCAGCGCGACCTCGAGCAGGCCCGCGCCGCGGCGCTGGCCGCCGAGGCCGAGGCGCGCACCGCCGCCGCGCAGCTCGACGCGGCGCGGGACCGGCTGCGCGTGCTGGGCCGCAGCCCGGCGGAGATCGCGCGCATCGAGGAAGGCCGGCAGGTCAGCGGCCTCATCACCGTCACGGCGCCGCTCTCGGGCACCGTCACCCAGCGCCGGGTGGGGCCGGGGCAGTGGCTGCAGGCCGGCCAGGGCGAGCCGGTCTTCACCATCGCCGACCTCTCGACCGTCTGGCTGGTGGCGCAGGTGCGCGAGCTGGATGCGCCGCTGATCCGCGTGGGCCAGCCCGTGCAGGTCGAGGTGAACGCCCTGCCCGGCCGGAGCTTCGAGGCGCGGCTGGTGCGCACCGCCGCCGGGCTCGATCCGCTGACGCGCCGCCTCACCGTCATGGCCGAGGTGCAGGATCCCGAGGGGCTGCTGCGGCCGGAGATGTTCGCCACCTTCCGCATCCAGGTGGGCGCGCCGCGCGAGGCCCCGGCCGTGCCCGCCTCCGCCGCCATCTTCCGCGGCGCGCAGGCGCATGTCTGGGTGGCGCTGCCCGGCAACCGCTTCGAGCTGCGCCACATCGAGACAGGGCTGCGGCAGGACGGCATGATCGAGGCGCGCAGCGGGCTCGCGGTCGGCGAGCGGCTCGTCACCGGCGGCGCCCTGTTCATCGACCGCGCCTCGCGCATCGAATAGCGTCCCGCCGTGCGCCAGATCGTCGCCTTCTCGCTCCAGCAGCGGGCGCTGGTGCTGCTGCTCTTCGCCATCTTCCTCGGCGCCGGCGCCTATGGCTTCACCCGCCTCAACATCGAAGCCTACCCGGACCCGGTGCCGCCCCAGGTCGTCATCATCACGCAGAACCCGGGGCAGAGCGCGGAGGAGATCGAGCGCTACGTGACCATCCCCGTCGAGCTCGCCATGGCGGGGCTGCCCAACCTCAACTCCATCCGCTCCACCTCGCTCTTCGGCCTCTCGGACGTGCGGGTGCAGTTCACCTTCGCCTACACCTACGAGCAGGCGCTGCAGCAGGTGCTGAACCGGCTGGCCACGCTGCGCGACCTGCCCGAGGGCGCGAACCCGACGATCAGCCCGCTCTCGCCCATCGGCGAGATCATGCGCTACCGGCTGCGCGGCCCGCCCGGCTTCTCGCCCGACGACCTCAAGACGCTGCAGGAATGGGTGCTGGAGCGCCGGCTGCGCCGCATCCCCGGCGTGGTGGACGTGACGAGCTTCGGCGGGCGCAGCAAGGCCTACACGGTGGTGGTGGACCTCCCGCGGATGAACGCGCACGGCCTCTCCCTGCCCGAGGTGATCGCCGCGGTGCGCGCGGGTAACGTCACGGTCGGCGCGGGCACCATCAACATCGGCCCGCAATCGGCCGTGGTGCAGGGCGTGGGGCTGATCCGCTCCATCGAGGACATCCAGAACATCGTGCTCGCCGCCGATGCAGGCGGCGTGCCCGTGCTGCTCTCGGACGTGGCGCGCGTCGAGGTGGGGGCGCTGCCGCGGCTCGGCATCGCCGGGCACGAGGAGGACGAGGACGTGCTGCTCGCCACCGTGCTGATGCGCCGGGGCGAGCAGACCATGCCCACCATCCGCGCCGTGCAGCAGGAGGTGCAGCGCATCAACGCCGGCGGCGTGCTGCCGCCTGGCGTGCGGCTCGAGGTGATCTACGACCGCGAGGACCTGGTGAAGATCACCACCAGGATGGTGGTGAAGAACATCATCCTCGGCGTGGTGCTGATCCTCGTCATGCAGTGGCTGTTCCTGGGCGACCTGCGCGGCGCCGTCGTGGTGGCGGCCACCATCCCCTTCGCCTTCTTCTTCGCCGTGCTGCTGATGCTGGCGCGCGGCGAGAGCGGCAACCTGCTCAGCGTCGGCGCGCTGGATTTCGGGCTGCTGGTGGATGCGACCATCATCATGGTCGAGAACATCTACCGCCACATCGCCATGGCGCGGCGCAACCCGGCCGCCTACCAGGCGGGGCGGCGCGCCTCGGGCGGACTGACAGGCATCTCGCTCATCGTGCTCAAGGCGGGAGGCGAGGTGGGCAAGCCCATCGCCTTCGCGCTGCTCATCGTCATCGTCGCCTTCATCCCGCTCTTCACAATGGGCGGCATCGAGGGGCGCATCTTCGGCCCCATGGCCAAGACCTATGCCTACGCCATCGCGGGTTCGCTGCTCGCGGCCTTCACCGTCGTGCCCGCCCTCTCCTCGGTGCTGCTGAGCGAGCACAGCCGCGAGCGCGACACGGCGCTGATGCGCGTGCTGCGCGCGGGCTTCACGCGGCTCTATGCGCTCGGCATGCGGCTGCGCGCGCTGACGCTGGCCGTCGGCGGGGGGCTGTGCGTCGCGGCCCTCTACATCCTCACCCTGCTGGGGGCGGAGTTCCTGCCCACGCTGGAGGAGGGCAATCTCTGGGTGCGCGCCACCATGCCCGGCACCATCAGCCTCGAGGAGGGGCACGGCACGGTGCAGGCCATCCGCGCCGCGCTGATGGAGTTCCCCGAGGCCATCACCGTCACCTCCCAGCAGGGCAGGCCCGATGACGGCACCGACCCGGCGGGTTTCTTCAACGCGGAGTTCTTCGTGCCGCTGCGCCCGCCCGCCGAGTGGCGCACCGGCCGCACCCGCAACGACTTGGTGGCGCGGATCAACGAACGCCTGCAGGAGCGCTTCGTCGGCATCCAGTTCAGCTACGCGCAGATGATCAGCGACAACGTGCAGGAGGCCGCCTCGGGCGTGAAGGGCGAGAACGCGATCAAGGTGTTCGGACCCGACCTCGAGGTGCTGACGCGCAAGGCCGAGCAGATCCGCGTGCTGCTGACCCAGGTGCGCGGCCTGACCGACATCTCGGTGTTCCCCACCCTCGGCCAGCCCACCGTTTCCATCGCCATAGACCGCGCCCGCGCCGCGCGCTTCGGCCTGCCGGTGGAGGCGATCAACGACGTGGTGCAGGCCGCCATCGGCGGGCGCGAGGCCGGGCGCCTCTACGAGACGGGCGGCGACCGCAACTTCCCCATCGTCGTGCGCCTGGATGCGCCCTACCGCGACAATCTGGAGGCGATCGGCCGCATCCCCGTGGGCGGGCCGCGCGGGGCGACGCTCGCCGATGTCGCGCGCATCGAGCTCGTCTCCGGCACCGCCTACGTCTATCGCGAGGACGGCAGCCGCTACGTGCCCATCCGCTTCTCGGTGCGCGGGCGCGACCCCGCCTCGGCCGTGCAGGAGGCGCAGGCGCTGGTCGAGCGCGAGCTGCAGCTCATGCCCGGCTACCGGCTCGACTGGGTGGGCGAGTTCCGCAACCTGAAGGAGGCGGTGGCGCGGCTGGTGCTGGTGGTGCCGATCGCGCTCTTCATCATCTGCGTGCTGCTCTACGTGCAGTTCGGCAACCTGCGCGAGACCTGCCTGGTGATGGCCATGGTGCCCTGCTCGCTGGTGGGGGGCATCCTGGCGCTGGCGGCGGCGGGGCTCCATTTCTCGGTGCCGGCGGCGATCGGCTTCCTCGCGCTGTTCGGCATCACGGTGATGGAGGGCATCATCCTGCTCAGCCACTTCAACCACCTGCGTCACGAGGGCATGCCCTGGCGCGCGGCGCTGGACCAGTCCGGGCAGGACCGGCTGCGCCCGGTGTTCATGACCTGCTTCGCGAGCTTCTTCGGCCTGCTGCCCATGGCGCTCGCGCACGGGATCGGCGCGGACGTGACCAAGCCGCTCGCCCTCGTGGTGGTGGGGGGCATCGGCCTCGTGCCGGTCTTCATCCTGGTGGTGTTCCCCGCGCTGATCGACCGTTTCGGCCGCCCCTCCGACCTCGCGCAGCAGGAGGCGTCGCTGGCGGCGCGGCGCGCGCGCGCGGGACTTTCGGCATGAGGGCGCTGCTCCTCGCGCTGGCGCTGCTCGCGCCCTGGACCGCGGCGGCGCAGCAGAACCGCTCCCAGCCCGCCCCCGCGCCCACCGCGCAGGGCCCGCGCACGCTCACCCTCGCCGAGGCCGAACGGCGGCTGGTCGAGCGCAACCTCGCGGTCATCGCCGCCCAGCGCGGGGTGGATGCGGCGCGGGCGCAGCGCCTGATCGCCTCCTCGCGGCCGCCGCCCACGGTCAGCCTGGGCAACACCTTCGCCGAGTTCCGCGAGCTGCGCGGCGGCCCCCAGCCCCCGCGCGGCCGCTTCCTCGACAGCAACGTGACCGTGGGCCTCTCGGTGCTGATCGAGCTGGGCGGCAAGCGGGAGCTGCGCACGCGCCTCGCGGAGGAGAACATCGGCGTGGCCGAGGCGCAGGTGCTGGACGCGCTGCGCGTGCAGCTTCTGCAGCTCCGGCAGTCCTTCATCGCCGCGCTGGGCGCGCGGGCGAACTTCGAGGTGGCGCTGGCCAACCGCGCGAGCCTCGACCGCACCGAGGCGCTCCTGCGCCGCCAGGTGCAGGACGGCGCGCTGCCGGAGGGCGATCTGCTGCGCTTCCAGGCCAGCCGCCTGCCCTTCGAGGCGGAGGTCACGGCCGCCGCCACCGCCTATGCGGCGGCCGTGGCGCAGGTGGCGGCGCTGCTCGCCCTCGATGCGGCGAACACCGCGCCGCCGCCGCGCGCCTCCTCGCTGCCGGCGGTGGCGCTCGACCTGCGCGGGCGTCTCGACACGGCGGCCGAGCCCGGCGTGCCGCGCGAGGCGCTGGTCGAGGCGGCGCAGAGCCGCCCCGACGTGGTGGCCGCGCTGCGCCAGGCCCAGGCGGCGGGGGCGAACAGGAATCTCGCCGAGGCCGGGCGCTGGCGCGACGTGACGCTGAACGGCGGCTGGGACCGCTCGCGCCTCTCGCAGGACCAGCCGGAATCGAGCCGTGCGCTGACCGCGAACAACCAGTTCACCTT
The DNA here is from genome assembly GCA_046291055.1 of Roseococcus sp. Taxonomy (GTDB): domain Bacteria; phylum Pseudomonadota; class Alphaproteobacteria; order Acetobacterales; family Acetobacteraceae; genus Roseococcus. Next base: position 9,334 of record JBKBSR010000006.1, on the reverse strand, counting down.
CAGCCTCTCCGTGCCGATCTTCACCGACCGGATCGTGCGCGGCGGCATCGGCGTGGCGCAGGGCCAGCAGGCCCAGGCCGAGGCGCAGGCCCAGGCGGCGCTGCTGCAGGCGCGCGCCGATGTGGCGGCGGCCTGGACGGGCTACGAGCAGTCCCGCGCGCTGCTGCGCCTCTACACGGGCGCGGCGCTGACGCGCGCCGAGCAGGCCTACCGCTCCACCGAGCAGGCCTTCCTCGCCGGCGGGCGCAACCTGCTCGACGTGCTGGACGCGCTGCGCACGCTGAACGCCACGCGGGTGGCGGCGAACAATGCGCGGGCGGCCTATCTCGCCTCCCTCGCCACGCTGGAGGCGGCGAGCGGCGTCTCGGGCGTCAGCCCGCGTCTGTAGCGCCTACTGCATCAGCCTCAGCCCGCGCCCCAGCAGCTCGCGCAGATCCAAGCCCGGCGGCGGGGGCGGCGGCGCGCTGCCGGGCGGCTGGAGGCGGCGCAGCCGCTCCATGGCCGTGCGGGTGTCGGAGAGGCGCAGCTCCGTCGGCTCCGCCGCGCCGGCCTGGGTGCCGAGGCCCGTCATCCGCACCAGCGCGCGCTCGGCCGCCGGCAGCTCCGCCGCGGCGCGGGGCGCGTCCGCGGCGCGCGGGGCGCAGACCAGGCTGCGCCCCTCCAGGGCGCAGGGCAGCTCCATCATCGCGTTCCGATCCAGCCTGAGCTGCGCCGCGCCGGCCAGCGCCAGCAGCCCGCGCGCCGCCCCGTCGAGGCCGAGCTCGCGCGCCGTCACCGCCGGGAGGAGCTGCCCGTGCCGCTCGAGGATTTCGAGCGTCAGCGCCGGCCCGATGGCCGAGCGCTCCACCGGCTCGGCGTGGCGCAGCCGGCATTCGGTACGGTCGGTCATGCGGTCGGTGGCGCAGGAGAGGCGCCAGGGGCCGATCTCCTCGGTCACCGTCCGGGCGGCCGCGGGCAGGGCGAGGAGACAGGCGAGGATGATGGCGGCGCGCGACATGGCCTATCCTAGCACGGCGAAGGAGGGCGCGGCATGACAGGGCTGCGGCTGCCCGGCGGCGGAGAGATGCCCCGCCTCGGCATGGGCACATGGCGCATGGGCGAGCGCGCGCGCGACCGCGCGGCGGAGGTGGCGGCGCTACGCCTCGGCCTCGACCTCGGCATGACCCTGATCGACACGGCCGAGATGTATGGCGAGGGCGGCGCCGAGGAGGTGGTGGGCGAGGCCATCCGCGGCCGGCGCGAGGCTGTGTTCCTCGTCTCCAAGGTCTATCCGCACAACGCCTCGCGCCGCGCGCTCCCCGAGGCCTGCGCGCGCAGCCTGAAGCGCCTCGGGGTGGAATGTCTCGATCTCTATCTGCTGCATTGGCGCGGCGCCGTGCCGCTGGCCGAGACGGTGGAGGCCATGGAGCGGATGCGCGCGGCGGGGATGATCCGCCGCTGGGGCGTTTCCAACCTGGACGTGGCGGATCTGGAGGAGCTCGGCCCCGCGCTCGCGGAGTGCGCGACGGACCAGGTGCTGCTGAACCTGCAGCACCGCGGGGCGGAATACGATCTGCTGCCCTTCTGCGCGGCGCGCGGCATGCCGGTAATGGCCTATTCGCCGCTCGGCCAGGGGGGCGCGCTGCTGCGCCACCCGGCGCTGAAGGCCGTGGCGGCCACGCGCGGCGCGACGCCCGCGCAGGTGGCGATCGCCTGGACGCTCTCGCGCCCCGGGGTGGTCAGCATCCCCAAGGCGGTGGACCCCGGCCATGTGCGGCAGAACGCGGCGGCGGCGGGGATCGTTCTTGCGCCCGAGGAGCTGGCCGCGCTGGACGCCGCCTTCCCGCCGTCCAAGCGCAAGCGGCCGCTGGCGATGCTCTAAGGCTACTCGAAGCGCAGCGCGGCGATGGGATCGAGCTTCGCCGCCCGTCGCGCGGGCCAGTAGCCGAAGAACAGCCCGGTGAGGCCCGAGACGGCCACCGCCAGCGCCACCGCGTCCCACTGGATCAGCACCGGCCAGCCCGCCGCGCCGGCCAGCCCGTGCGCGAGGCCGATGCCCGCCACCACCCCCACGGCGCCGCCCAGCAGCGCGAGCAGCACCGCCTCCAGCAGGAACTGGCGCAGAATGTCCGCGGGGCGCGCGCCCACCGCGAGGCGCAGGCCGATCTCGCGCGTGCGCTCGGTCACGCTCACCAGCATGATGTTCATCACGCCGATGCCCCCCACCAGCAGCGAGACGGCCGCCACCGCGGCGAGCAGCAGCGAGAGGGTGCGCGCCGAGGCGTCGCGCGTCGCCGCGATCTCGCTGAGGTTGCGGATCTGCACCGTGTCCGGCTCATTGGCCGCCACGCGGTGGCGCTGGCGGAAGAACTGGCGCAGCTCCTCCTCCACGGCGGCCATGTCCTCGCCCTCATGGACCTTCACGCTGATGGTGGAGACCGCGCGGGCGAAGGCGCGCGAGGCGCCCATGACGCTGCGCCGCGCCGTCCAGTAGGGCATCACCACCGCGTCGTCCTGGTCCTGGCCCATCGGGTTCTGGCCCTTGCGGCCGAGCACGCCGATCACCTCGAAGGGGGTGGCGCGGATGCGGATTTCGCGGCCGATCGGGTTCTCCTCGCCGAAGAGGTTCTGCACCACGGTCTGGCCCAGCAGCACCACCTTGCGCCCGGCCATCGCCTCCTCGGCGGTGAAGAAGCGGCCCTCCTCCAGCGTCCAGTCATGCGCCACGAACCAGTCGGGATCGGTGGCGATGACGGTGGTGGCCCAGTTCTGGTTGCCCGCCACCGCCTGTTGCTGCTGGCGGATGGTGCCGGCCGCCACCTGCACCGCCGCGATCTCGCGCGGGATGGCCTGGGCGTCGTCCCAGCTCATGTTGGGCCGCTGCCCCGCGCCGAGCGAGACGCCGCCCATGCGCACATTGGCACCCCAGACCACGAGCAGATTGGCGCCCAGCGACTGGATCTGCGCCAGCACCTGCTGGCGCGCGCCCGCGCCCACCGCCACGGTGACGATCACCGCCGCGACCCCGATGAAGATGCCGAGCGCGGTGAGCGCCGCGCGCAGCTTGTTCGCCGCCAGCGCCGCCAGCGCCGCCAGCATGGCCTGGCCGAGCGAGAGCCCCGCCCGCCCGCGCGGCAGCGGCGGCAGGGGGCGCGGGGCCTCGAGCGCGCGCGGGGCCTCGGCGGGCGCGTTCATGCGAAGCTCTGCTTCAACATGGCCGCCGCATCCACGGGCGGGTAGCGCGTGTCCTCGAACATCCGCCCGTCGCGGAAGCGGAGCGTGCGGCCGGCGAAGGCCGCCACATCGGCGTCATGGGTGACGCAGAGGATGGCCACCCCCGCCCGGTTCAGCGCCTGGAACAGCGCCATGATCTCGAGCCCCGTGCGGCTGTCCAGCGCGCCGGTGGGCTCGTCGGCCAGCAGCAGTTCCGGCCCGTTCACCAGGGCGCGGGCGATGGCCACGCGCTGCTGCTGCCCGCCCGAGAGCTGGCTCGGCGTATGGTGCATCCGGCTGGCGAGCCCCACGCGCGCCAGCGCCTCCGCCGCGCGCTCGCGCCGGATGCGGCGCGGGATGCCGCGGTAGAGCATGGGCATCTCCACATTGGCCAGCGCGTCGGCGCGCGGCAGCAGGTGGAAGGACTGGAAGACGAAGCCGATCTTCTCGCCCCGCACGGCGGCGAGCCGGTTGGTGGAGAGCCGCGCCACCTCCTCCCCCGCCAGGCGGTATCGCCCGCGCGTGGGCCGGTCGAGGCAGCCGATCAGGTTCAGGAAGGTGGACTTGCCCGAGCCCGAGGGCCCCATGGCGGCGACGAACTCGCCCGGCGCCATGCTCACGCTCACGTCCTCGAGCGCGGCGACCACGCCCTCGCCCGAGGGGTAGTGGCGCGTGAGCCCCTCCGTCTCGATCAGCATGGCTCAGAACAGCGGCCGGCCGGCGGCGGGGCGCGGCGCGGCCGAGGCGCGCTCCGTGCCGGTCACCACCAGCGCCCCCTCGGCCAGCGGCCCGCCCAGCACCTCGGTCACGCTGCCGTCGGTCAGGCCGGTGCGGATGGTGACGGGGCGTGGCGGGCCCTCGCCTTCGAGCACATGGACGGTCGCCGTCGCGCCGCGCTGGCCGCGGGCCGAGGCGAGGCGCGCGCGCTGGTCGGGCGTCAGCACCGCCGAGAGGCGGGACTGGAAGCGCTGCCGCGCCGCCTGGGCCTGCTGGCGGCGCGCCTCGGCGTCGGCGGGCAGGGCGGCCATGCGCTCGCGCAGCTCCCGCCCCGCGGCCTCGATCTCCTGGCGCTGGGCGGGGGTGAGATCCTCCATCTCGCGCAGCGCGGCCTCCAGCGGGCTGGCGGGCGGGGCCTGGGCGGGGCCGGCGTTCGCCGCACCCGGCGGGCGCCAGCGCAGCGCGGCGTTGGGCACGCGCAGGGCATCGGCGCGCTCGTCGGTGACGATGCGCAGCGTCGCGGTCATGCCCGGCAGCATGCGGCCCTCGCGGTTCTCGGCGCTGACCACCACCGTGTAGGTGACCACGTTGTTCACCGTGGTCGGGCTGAGGCGGATGTCCTTCACCCGCCCCTGCAGGTTCACGCTCGGGTGCGCCGCCACGGTGAAGGTGACGGGCTGGCCCGGGCGGATGCGGCCGATGTCGGCCTCGTCCACCGTGGCCCAGACCTCCATCTCGTCGAGGTTGGCGGCGATGGTGAACAGTGTGGGCGACTGCAGCGAGGCCGCCACCGTCTGCCCCAGATCCACGCTGCGCGAGACGATCACGCCGTCGATCGGGCTGCGGATGGAGGCGAAGGAGAGCGAGACATCCACCTGGCGGAGCTGCGCGGCGCGCTGGGCGGCGGTGGCTTCCGCCGCCTGCACCTGGGCGCGGGCGGTGCGCGCCACCGCCTCGGCCGAGGCGAGCTGCGCCTCGGCCTGCTGCGCCTCGGCCTGGGCGGCGAGAAGCTGGGCGCGCGCGCTCTCGGCGGTGAAGCCGGCGCGGGTGGCGTCGCGCACCGCACCCACGCCGCTGCGGCGCAGCTCCTCGGTGCGGCGGGCCTCGAACTCGGCGTCCCGCGCCAGCGCCTCGACGCGCGCCACCCCGGCCCGGGCGGAGGCGAGTTGGGCGCGCGCGCTCTCGGCATCCGCCGCGGCGCGCTCGGCCGAGGCGCGGGCCACCGCCACGGCCGCCTCGGCGGCGCGCAGATCGGCCTCGGCGGCGGCGCGCGCGGCCTCGAGCTGCTGCGTGTCCAGCCGCGCGAGGAGCTGGCCCGCCGTGACGCGCTGGTTGAAATCGCCCGGCAGCTCGCGGATCTGGCCCGAGAGCTGGCTGCCCACGATGACCGAGACGACGGGATTGACCGTCCCGGTGGCGGAGACGACGGCGGTGATCGGCCCCCGGTCCACCGCCGCGCTGCGCAGGCGCGGCGCGGCCGACTCGCCCCGCCCCCAGGGCAGGCCGAGCGAAGCGAGGGCGGGCTGGCCATAGACATAGCCGCCCGCCGCCAGGGCGATGAGCACGGGAATCGCGATGAGGCGCTTGCGCATGGCTTCTGGAAGCTAGGCCCCCGGTGTAACCGGCATGTTGCGCCTTTCGGGGAGAATGTCACATGCGCTGTCTGGTGCTGGGGGCGGGGGCGCTCGGCGGCTATTTCGGCGGGCGGCTGGCCGAGGCGGGGGCGGATGTGACCTTCCTCGTGCGCCCCGCCCGCGCCGCGGCGCTGGCCGCGCGGGGGCTCAGGCTGCGCAGCCCCTTCGGCGACGCGCATCTGGCCGTGCGGACGGTGACGGCCGAGGCGCTGGGGCCGGGCCATGACCTCGTGCTGCTCGCCTGCAAGGCCTATGACCTGGACGCGGCCATCGCCGCGCTGCGCCCGGCGGTGGATGGGCGCACCGCCATCCTGCCCGTGCTGAACGGGCTTTCCCACCTCGCGGTCCTGGATGCGGCCTTCGGC
>JBKBSR010000006.1:0-3416 GCA_046291055.1 Roseococcus sp. | reverse complement strand
TTTTCTTGTATGGAATTGGCTTCCCCCCTTCGTGTTCTTGGGTGCGTCTTTTCTCCCCGCCGCGGTGCTGGGGGGGCTCGCGAAGATCCAGGCGCGGCTGGACGAGGAGGGGGTGGTGCACCACCTCAACGACTGGCGCTCGCTCGCCTTCGGCGAGCGCGACGCGGCCGACAGCCCCCGGCTGCGCGCCATCGCCGCCGCCTTCGCCCCCTGCCGCGGCGTGAGCGCCGAGGCGGCGCCGGACATCCTCCAGCGCATGTGGGAGAAGCTTGTCCATCTCGGCACGGCGGCGCTTGGCACGGTGCTGATGCGCGCGCCGGTGGGCGCCATCGTGCGCGCGGGCGGCGCGCCCTTCCTGCAGGCGCTGCTCGACCGCCACGCCGCGCTCGCCGCCGCCCAGGGCCACCCGATGCCCGCGGCCTTCCTCGCCGAATACCGCGCCCTGTTCAGCGACCCGGCCAGCGCCTACGCCACCTCCATGCTGCGCGACATCGAGGCCGGCCGCCGGTCGGAGGGCGAGCATGTGCTGGGCTTCCTGCGCGAGGCGCTGGCGCGCGCCGGCATGGAGACGGGCTGGCACGACCTCGCCCTGCTGCATGTGCGCGCGCAGGAGCAGCGGCGCGCGGGGTGACGGGCGGCATGTCACGCCGCCCGGATCAGTTCGTCCCGAGCCAGGCGGCCAGCCGCGCCGGGGCCTCGGCCATCGACGCCTCCTCGCCGCAATAGGAGAAGCGCAGGAAGCGCCGCCCGCGCGCGCGGTCGAAATCCACGCCCGGCGTGGCGGCGATGCCCGCGCCCTGCAGCATCCGCGCGCAGAAATCGAGGCTGTCCGCGGTGAGGTGGCCGACGTCGCACCAGAGGTAGAAGGCGCCATCCGCCGCGGCGATGCGCGGGAAGCCGGCGCGCGGCAGCCCCTCCAGCAGCAGGGCGCGGCTGCGGGCGTAGGCGGCCTTCTTCGCCTCCAGCTCCTCCGTGCAGTCCATCGCCGCCTCCGCCGCCACCTGCGCGATGTGCGGCGCGCTGATGAACAGGTTCTGCGCCAGGCGCTCGACGGGGCGCAGCAGATCCTCGGGCAGCAGCAGCCAGCCGATGCGCCAGCCCGTCATGCACCAGTATTTCGAGAAGCTGTTCACCACGATGGCGCTCTCGGAGAAGGCGGCCGCGCTGCTCTCGGCCACCGTGCCCCAGGAAAGGCCGTGATAGATCTCGTCCGAGATCAGCCGCACCCCGTTCGCGTGGCACCAGCGCGCGATGGCGGCCAGCTCCTCCGGCGCCAGCATGGTGCCGGCGGGGTTGCAGGGGCTCGCCACCACCAGCCCCTCGGGGCGGGGATCGAGCGCCTCGAGCATCGCCAGCGTGGGCTGGAAGCGCGTCTCGGGCCCGCATTCCAGCAGCACCGGCTCCATGCCCAGCGCGGTGAGGATGTTGGCGTAGGGCGGGTAGAAGGGCGCGGCCATGGCCACGCGGTCGCCCGGGTCGAAGGCGGCGAGGAAGGCGAGGGGGAAGGCGCCCGAGGCGCCCACGGTCACGGCGATGCGCGCGGGCGGAACCTCGAGGGCGTAATGTTCCCGGTAGTGGCGCGCGATGCGCGCGCGCAGCGAGGGGTTGCCCAGCGCCTCGGTGTAGCCGAGCGGCGCGCCCGCCTGCAGGGCGCGGATGGCGGCCTCGGTCGCGCCGCGCGGGGCGGGGCTGCCGGGCTGGCCCACCTCCATGCGGATGACGCCGGGCGCGCCGGGCGGCAGCGCCGCCGCGCGGGCGTTGGCCGCGGCGATCACGTCCATCACCAGGAAGGGCGGGGCCTCCGCCGCGCGCCCAGTCTTGAGCGCCACCGCGGCTATCGCCCCGTCGCGCCCAACGCCACGCCCGCGCCGCGCGGGTCGCTGACCGTGGTGCAGAGCTGCGGCCAGCCGGGCAGGTAGCGCGGGCAGGCGCCGATCTGCGCGCGGCCGGGCTCGGGGATGGCGGGGAAGGCGTCGGCCGCCGGGCGCTCGCGCAGCAGCACCGTCTCCAGCGCCGCGGCGACCGCCATGGGCGCGGCCTCCTGCCCCGAGCCGGCGGCGGCCATCTTGAAGCCGCGCGTCACCGGCGCCCAGGCGATGGCGGCCGAGAGCAGGGGCGGCTGCACCCGCCCCAGATTGGGCGCGGCGGCGAGCAGGAAGCCCATGCCCGGCACCATGCGCCCGGTGCCGAACAGGTTGTTCAGGGTGAAGGCGCAGCTCACCGCATTGCCGTTGCGGTCATAGACCACGAGCCCGGCGCTGGCGGGCAGGGGCGGCAGGCTGGCCCCTGCGCCCGCCGAGGCGAGGATGGCCATGGGCTCGCCCCCCTCGCGGCGGAAGGCGGCGGCGGCGGCGATGGCGCGTGCCTGCGCCTCGCCCGCGCCTTGGCCGGCCTGCAGGGCGCGGAAGGCGGCGGCGGCGGCCAGGCCCCCATCGGCCGGGGGCGGCAGGAAGGCGATGCGGTCGCCCCCGCGGCCCTCGAGGAGCAGCGGCCGCACCACGCGCGGCAGGGCGGCGCGCAGATCGGCCGCCGCGATGGGGCCGCCGGCCTGCGGGCTGCTCTCCTCGATGCGCCGCGCCAGCGCGCCCTGGTGGAAATCCCCCGCGCCGTTGAGGCGGATGGCCGAGAGGGTGCCGGCCAGCGCCGCGTTGCGGAAGCGCTCGCCCACCGGGATCACGCTCGCGTCGGCCGCGCCGAAGACGGCGCGGGTCTGCGCGTCCGCGAAGAGGGGGGCGCGCACGGCCGAGAGATCGGCGTGCAGGGCGCGCGACATGGGGGCGCCGAAGCGGGCGAGCTGCTCGGCCGGGGCCACCAGCTCCTCGAAGGGGCGCCCGCCCGCCAGGCGGGAATGCACGGCGAAGAGCCCGCGCGCCAGCAGCGGCACGGCGGAGGGCCTGTCGCCCCCGCCGCCGCCCTGGCCGGGCAGGAAGAGCACCGCCTCGGGCTCGTTGCGCCGGGCGTCGTACACGAGGCAGGCCCCGCCGCCGCCGAGCCCGACGCGCGAGGGGTAGGTGACGGACATGGCGAAGGCCGCCGCCACCGCCGCATCGGCCGCATTGCCCCCGGCCGAGAGCACGTCGCGCGCGATGCTGGCCGCCACCGGCTCCTCCGCCGCCACGCCGCCGAGGAAGCCCTGCACGAAGCCGGGCGTGCCGGCGGGGATGGAGGGGCCGGTGAGGCCGGAGGTGAGGCTGCGCGCCGTCTCGCAGCCGGGCAGCAGCAGCAGGCCGAGCAGGCCGAGGGCGGCGCGCGCGCCGGGGCGCGGACGGGCGGCGCGGGGGGAAGGCGTCATGCTGGCGTGGTTCATCCCTGTCTCGCTCGGGCCGGTCTCGCTCGGGCCGCGGCCGCGTCGCCGGCCGGGCTTGCGGCTTACCGGCCTTCGCCCGGCCGGGCAACCGCGCGCGGCGTTTGCGCGG
>JBKBSR010000316.1:0-3740 GCA_046291055.1 Roseococcus sp. | reverse complement strand
GGAGAGGCGCGGGGCGCCCCGCCCCCTCGCCCCGCGCCCCTCACCTGGGTGCGCCGCGTGGCGACAGGGCCTTCGCTGCCGCGCCGCCTTGCCGCGCCGCGCCCCTCAGCCGGGCGCGCCGCGCGGCGGCGCGAGCCTGAGCGGGACGAAGCGCTGCCCCTGCGGCCCCTCGATGAGAAACAGCGCGGTGGCGCGGCCCTGGCGGCGCAGCCGCTCCCGCCGCTCCTGAAGCTCCTGCGGGGTGTTCACCCGCTCCTGCTGCACCTCGACGATGACATCGCCCGGGCGGATGTCGCGCTCGGCGGCGGGGCTGTTGGGCGCCACCTCCGTCACCACCACCCCGCGCTGGTCGGGGCGCAGGCGGAAGCGTTCGCGCGTCTCGGCCGTCAGGCCCGTCACGCGCATGCCGAGGCCCGAGAGCTCGAGCGGCCGGTCGGCGCGCGGCGTCTGGCCGGGCGTGGCGGCGGCCTGCTGGGTCTCGCTGGGCAGTTCGCCCAGGGTGACCGTCAGCGTCTCCTCGCGCCCGTCGCGCCAGACCACCACCGGCACCTGCGCGCCCACCGCGCTTTCGGCGACGATGCGCGGAAGGTTGCGCATCTCGCGCACCTCCTGGTTGTTGAAACGCAGCACCACATCGCCGCTGCGCAGCCCGGCGGCGGCGGCCGGCCCGCCCTCGATGGCGCGGGCGATCAGCGCGCCCCGCGCGCCGCCGCGCAGCCCCAGGCTCTCGGCGATCTCCTCCGTCACCTGCTGGATGTTCACGCCCAGCCAGCCGCGCCGCACCCGGCCCGCATCGGCAAGCTGCTGCACCACCCCGCGCGCCAGGTTCGAGGGGATGGAGAAGCCGATGCCGATGGAGCCCCCGGTGGGCGAGTAGATGGCGGTGTTGATGCCGATCACCTCGCCGCGCAGGTTGAACAGCGGCCCGCCCGAGTTGCCGCGGTTGATCGCGGCGTCGGTCTGGATGAAGTCGTCGAAGGGCCCCTGGCGGATGTCGCGCCCGCGGGCCGAGACGATGCCCGCCGTCACGGTGCCGCCCAGGCCGAAGGGGTTGCCGATGGCCACCACCCAGTCGCCCACCTGGGCGGTGTCGGAATCGCCCCAGGGCACGGCGGGCAGCGGCTGCGCGGGGGTGACGCGCAGCAGCGCCAGGTCCGTGCGCGGGTCCGTGCCGACCAGCGTGGCGCGCAGCGTGGTGTTGTCCTGCAGGATGACGTTGATCTCGTCAGCGCCCTCGATCACGTGGTTGTTGGTCACCACCAGGCCCGCGGGGTCGATGATGAAGCCCGAGCCGAGCGACTGCGCCCGGCGCTGCGGCGGCTGCGGGCGGTTGGGCTGCGCCTCGCCCTGCTGGCCGGGGGGGCGCTGGCGGTTGAAGAAGTCGCGGAAGAACTCCTCGAAGGGCGAGCCGGGCGGCGCCTGGGGCGTCTCCGGCGCGTCGGGGCGGTTGGCGCGCGGGCCGCCGATCGTCTGCGTCGTCGAGATGTTCACCACCGCGGGCAGCAGGGTGCGAACCAGCGGCGCGAAGCTCTCGGGCGCGCCGCGCGGCGGGCTGATCGCCGGCGCCTCGGGCGCGGCGGGGGCCTGCGCCAGGGCGGGCAGCGCGAACAGGACAAGAAGGGCGGTGGCGGCGAGGCGCATTCAGGAACCCCAGAGGCAGGCGGACGGGGGCCTCTCGCCCCCGCCCTCTATGTGGAGGCTAGGCGCGCCGAAACAACGGCGCCAGCCCCGGGCGGCCTTCCCTCACCGCGCCGGAGGAGCGAGGTTGGGCATGTCGCGGAAGAAGCGGAAGAAGTCGCTCTCCGGCGTCAGCACCATGCGGCTCTCGCCGTTGGCGAACACCTCGCGGTAGGCCTGCATGGTGCGCCAGAACTGGAAGAACTCCGGGTCGCGCTGGAAGGCCTGGGCGAAGATCCCGATGGCCTCCTGCTCGCCCTGGCCGCGCAGGATGTTGGCCTGCCCCTCGGCCTCGGCGAGCAGCACGGTGCGGTCGCGCTCCGCCTGGGCGCGGATGCGCTGGGCCTGCTCGGCGCCCTCGGCGCGAAGCTGCCGGGCCTCGCGCTCGCGCTCGGTCTGCATGCGCGCGAGGATGGCCTGGGTGTTCTCGTCGGGCAGGTCGGCGCGGCGGATGCGCACATCCGTCACCTCGATGCCGAAGCGCCGCGCCTCCTCGTTCACCTGGCGGCGGATTTCCGCCATGATCCGCGTGCGGTCGGCGGAGAGCACGGAGAGGAGCGGCTCGCTCGCCAGCACGCGGCGCAGCGCCGAGCTCACGATGGAGTTCAGCCGCCCGCGGATGCCCGCCTCGGTCGCGCCCACGGTCTGGAAGAAGAGCAGCGGGTCGGTGATGCGGTAGCGGGTGAAGCTGTCCACGATCAGCCGCCGCTGGTCGCCCAGGATCACCTCCTCGCCCGGCCCCTCGAAGTCGAGCAGGCGGCGGTCGAAGACGATGACCGACTGGATGAAGGGCAGCTTCACGTTCAGCCCCGGCTGCTGGATCACGCGGATGGGCTGGCCGAACTGCGTGATCAGCACCTGCTGGGTCTGGTGCACGGTGAAGAAGGAGCCGGCGGCGACGAACACCGCCGCCACCGCCGCCGCGCCGAGGACAAGGAGCTTGTTCATCGCGGCATCCCCCCCTGGCCGACCGGCCGCTGCTGGTTGATCGCGGGCGCGGCCGCCACCGGCGCGGGCACGCTGCGCGGCGCGCCGGCCGAGGGCTGGCCGCCGCCGCGGCCGTCCAGCGGCAGGAAGGGAACGAGGCCCTGCAGCCGGTCATCCACCAGGATCATGTTGTTGCGGCGCAGGATCTCCTCCATCGTCTCGAGGTAGAGGCGGCGCACCGTCACGTCCTGGGCCTGGGAATAGGCCTGGAACACGGCGTTGAAGCGCCCCGCCTCGCCGCGCGCGCGCGCGATCTGGCTGTCGCGGAAGCCCTGCGCCTCCTGCACCATGCGCTCGGCCTCGCCGCGCGCGCGGGGGATGATGTCGTTGCGGAAGCTCTCGGCCTCGTTGCGGGCGCGCTCGCGGTCGGCGTTGGCGCGCTGCACGTCGCGGAAGGCATCCACCACCGCCGCCGGCGGGTCCACCTTCTGCATCTGCACCTGGGTGATTTCCACGCCGGCGCGATACTGGTCCATGATGGCCTGGGTGCCGCGGCGCACCTCCTGCTCGATCTGCGCGCGCGCCTCGGTCAGCGCGGGCTGGATGGGCGTGCGGCCGATCACCTCGCGCATCACCGATTCGGCGGCGGATTTCACCGTCTCCTCGGGGTTGCGGGTGTTGAACAGGAACTCGCCCGCGTCGCGGATGCGCCAGAACACGGCGAAGTCGATGTCGATGATGTTCTCGTCGCCCGTCAGCATCAGGGATTCGGCCAGCACGTCGCGCGCGGGGATCACCCGCCCGCCCGGGCCCGTCTCGGCCCCCGTGCGGAAGCCCACGTCCACGCGGTTGATGCGCGTCACGCGCGGGGTCGTCACCGTCTCCACCGGCCAGGGGATGCGGTAGTTCAGGCCGGGCGGCGCGGTGCGGTCGAAGGCGCCGAAGCGCATGACCACGCCGAGCTCGTCCGGCTGGACGCGATAGAAGCCCGAGGCGCCCCACAGCGCGAGCAGCACCAGCGCGCCCGCGCCGATCAGCCGCCCGCCGCCGCCGCCGCGCGGCAGGAAGCGCCGCACCGCCGCCTGGGCCTGGCGGATGATCTCCTCCACATCCGGCCCCGGCGCGCGCCCGCCGGG
>JBKBSR010000315.1:0-3749 GCA_046291055.1 Roseococcus sp. | reverse complement strand
GACCGAACTGACCTTCGATCACGTCATTCCGCGCTCGCACGGCGGCCGCACGACCTGGGAGAATATCGTCGCCGCCTGCGGCCCCTGCAACTTGACCAAGGGCGGCCGCACGCCGCGCCAAGCCGGGGCGGAAGGGCGCGGCGCGCGGACATTCATGATTCCTCTCTGGGTCGCCGTCACCTGCATCGCCGCCCTGTTCCAGACCTGGCGGACGGCGCTCCAGCAGCGGCTGCGCGGGCAGCTCTCGCTGAACGCGGCGGCGGTGGTGCGCTACCTCTACGGCGTGCCCTTCGGGCTTCTCATCCTCGGCGCCTACTGGCTGGTCTTCGGCGGCTGGTTCGAGGCCCCGGGCGCCTGGTTCCTCGTGCTGTGCGCGCTGGCGGGACTCGCGCAGATCTTCGGCACCAACCTGCTCATCTCCTCCTTCGGGCCGCGCGGCTTCGCGGTGGGAACGGCCTATGCCAAGACCGAGGCCGTGCAGGCCTCGCTCATCGCCGTCATCCTGCTGGGGGAGCTGCTCGGCGCGCTCTCCTGGGCCGGGATCGCACTCAGCGTGGCGGGGGTGATGTATCTGACGCTGGCCGGGCGCGGGCTGACGCGGCGGGAGATTCTCGAGGCCAGCCTGCAGCCGGCGGCGCTGCGCGGCATGGGCGCGGGCTTCTGCTTCGCCCTGACCGCGATCTGCATCCGCGCCGGCAATGCCGAGCTGGCGGGGCCCGACCCCATCCTCAAGGCCCTTTTCGCCGTGGTGGTCACCAATGCGATGCAGACGGCCATGCAGGGCGGCTGGCTGTTCTGGCGCGAGCCGGCGCAGATCGGCGCGCTGTTCCGAAGCTGGCGCAGCTCGGCGCAGGTGGGGGCGCTCTCGGCCGCGGGCTCCTGCTGCTGGTTCGTGGGCTTCGCGCTGGCGCCGGTGGCGCTGGTGCGCGCCGTGGGGCAGGTGGAAATCCTGTTCACGCTGCTGTTCAGCCGCTTCTTCCTGGGGGAGACGCTGCGCGCGAAGGACGTGGCGGGCGCCCTGCTGGTGGTGGGCGGGGTGGTGCTGGTGCTGCTGGGGAGCCTCTGACACAGGCGTATTGCGCGTCACATCAGGGACATGCGCGCATTGAGGGCGGGATCGGAATCGCCGGATTCCGAACGGGATTCACCACGCTGTGGAAGTTGTGCGCGAGGGTTTTTCCACAAGTTTCTCGCGAGGCGAGATAATCCAGCGCTTGTAGGTCAACACCCCTTCTTGCTACAGGATATGGTGTTCGCGTCTAAGGGGGCATCCACAATGGAATGGACGACGGAAGCGATCGACCGCCTGCGTGCTCTGTGGGCGGAGGGGCATTCGACGGCCGAGATCGGCCGCCGGATGGGGGTGTCGAAGAACGCTGTGGTGGGCAAGGCGCATCGCCTGCAGCTCCCGGCGCGGCCGAGCCCGATCCGCCGCGACCCGGCGGCGCCGCGCCCCGTCGCCGCCGGCCGCCGCCCGACCCTGCCGCCGCTCCGCGTGGTGGCCAGCATCGTGCCGGCCACGCGCCGCGAGGAGCCCGCGCCGGTGGTGGCGCCGGTGGCCGCCACGCCCGCCGCGGCGCCGGCGAAGCCCGCCTCGGTGGTGCGGGCCTTCCCGCGGGTGGGCGCCCGCTCCTGCTGCTGGCCGATCGGCGAGCCCGGGACGCCCGGCTTCAAGTTCTGCACGGCCGAGGCGATCCCCGGCAAGCCCTATTGCGCGGAGCATGCGGCCGTTGCCTATGTCCGCGTGAAGGACCGCCGCGAAGACGCCGCCTGATCATGCGCCCGAGGCGCCGCGGGGGGTGCTTCCCCCGCGGCGGCCTGCGGCCCATGCTGGTCGCATGCGGCCGCCCTCGTCATGAATCGCCCGCTGCACGGCGTCCTGCTGCAGCTCGCCGCGCTGCTGCTCTTCGTGGCGATGGACACGGTGTTCAAGCTGCTGACGGCGGATTTCCCCGTCGCGCAGCTCGCCTGGGCGCGCTTCCTGTTCTCCTTCCTCTGCGTGGCGGGCTTCCTGCGCCTCTGGCTGGGGCGGCTGCCCTGGCGCTCGCGCGCGCCGGGGCTGCAGGCGCTGCGCTCCCTGTTGCTGTGCGGCTGCACCCTGTTCTTCTCGGCCGCGTTGGCGCGCATCCCGCTGGCGGACGCCACCGCCGTCGGCTTCGCCTCGCCGGTCCTCACCGTGGCGCTGGCGGCGCTGCTGTTGAAGGAGGAGGTGGGCTGGCGGCGCTGGGCCGGGGTGGTGCTCGGCTTCGCCGGTGTGCTGATCGCGCTGCGCCCGCCCTTCCTGACGGGCGAGCCGCTGCACTGGGCCTATCTGCTGCCGCTGGGCACGGCCACGCTCTTCGCCTTCTATCAGATCCTCACGCGCCGGCTGGCGCAGATCGACGACGCGCGGGTGACGATCTTCCACACCGGCCTCGCCGCAGCGCTCGCCACCTCGCTGCTGCAGCCCTTCGTCTTCGTGCCGCCCAGCCTGCTGCAATGGGGCGCGCTGCTGGTGCTGGGGGCGCTCGGGGCGGTCAGCCACGGGCTGCTGGTGCTGGCCTATGCGCGGGCGCCGGCCAGCCTGCTCGCGCCGCTTTCCTACACGCAGCTCGTCTGGGCGAGCCTCGCCGGCGTGCTGGTCTTCGCCGACTGGCCGGACGCCATCACCCTGCTCGGCGCGGCGGTGATCGCGGCGGGCGGGCTGCTCATCGCCCTGCCGCAGCGGCGAGGCGCGCCGTAGGCGGCGCTCAGCCCCGCAGCACCCCGCCCGTCGCCTTCGCCACCGCGGCGACGATCTTCTGGCCCACCCCCTCGATCTCCGCATCCGTCAGGGTGCGCTCGCGCGGCTGCAGCGTCACCTCGATGGCGAGGCTGACCTTGCCCTCGGGCAGCTTCTCGCCGGCATAGCGATCGAACAGCGTCACCTCCGCGATCAGCCCGCGCTCCGCGCCCTGGGCGGCGCGCAGCAGCTTCTCGGCCGGCGTCGCGGCGTCCACCAGGAAGGCGAAGTCGCGGCGGATGGGCTGGAAGGGGGAGAGCTCCGGGGCGGGTTTGCGGCGGCGCCTGGGCTCGGGTACGGCGTCGAGCAGGATCTCGAAGCCCACCGTCTCCTCGGGCAGGTCGAGGCTGCGGCAGAGCTGCGGGTGCAACTGCCCGAAGCGCGCGAGCACCGTCTTCGGCCCCTGGCGCACCACGCCCGAACGCCCTGGATGATAGTGCGCGGGGGCGTCGGCGGTGACCTGCAGCGCCGCCATCGGCACGCCCAGCGCCTCCAGCACCGCGAGGGCATCGCCCTTGGCGTCGAAGGCGTCCACCGCGCGCGCGGGCGCGGCCCAGTTGGCGGGCGTGCGGCCGGCGCGCAGCCCGGCGGCGATGGCGAGCTGGCCCGCGGGGCTCGGGTCGCGGTAGCCGCCGCCGATCTCGCACAGCGCCACGTCGCCGAAGCCGCGCGCCGCGTTGCGCGCCGCGGCCAGCGCGAGCGAGGCGAGCGGCGTGGGCCGCATCTGGTCGAGGTCGGAGGCGATGGGGTTCTCGAGGCGCAGGCCCTCCGGCGTCTCGCCGAAGAGGGCGGCCACCCGGCGTTCCAGGAAGCCGTAGGTCACGCATTCCAGCAGCCCGCGCGCGGTCAGCACCCGCCGCGCCAGCGCCGCGCGGGCCTGCTTCGCATCCAGCGAGGGCGCGGGCACCGGCGCGGCGCGGGGCAGCGAGACGGCGGGCACCGCATCGAGCCCGCCCAGGCGCAGCACCTCCTCCACCAGGTCATGCTC
>JBKBSR010000314.1:0-3751 GCA_046291055.1 Roseococcus sp. | reverse complement strand
CGTGCTGGCGCTGGCCGATGCGGCCGAGGCGCGGGCCGCAGCACCCGCGCCGCGCGCCGCCGTGATCCCCGCCGCCGCGCAGCCGGCGCAGGGCTGAGCATCTCGGGAAGGAAAGGGCGGGCCGGATGGCGCATGGCATCGAGGTGAAGCGCATGGTCCTGGCCGGCCGGGAATGGCAGGTGGCCGGCGTGGCGAAGGACAGCTTCTTCGCGCATGCGGAGCATCACGCCGAGGGCATGGCGGCGCTGGCCGCCGTGGCCGCCGCCGCCGTGCCGGAGGATGGGGTGATCCTCGATGTGGGGGCGAATATTGGGCTCTCGGTCCTCGCGCTCGCGCCGCTCGTGCCGCGCGGGCGGATCGTCGCCGTCGAGCCCGGGCCGCGCACCGCCGCCGCCCTGGCCGAGACGGTGGCGCTGAACGGCCTCGGCGGGCGCGTGACCTGCGCGGCCGTCGCGCTCTCCGACGCGCCGGGCGAGGCGGTGTTCCACGACGCCGAGCACTCGGCTGGCGCGCATCTCATGGATCCCGCCACGCTGGACGCCGCCCGGCTGCCGACGGTGCGCGTGCCCGTCACCACGCTCGATGCGCTGGTGGCGCAGCATGGCCTCGCGCGGCTCGATTTCGTGAAGATCGACGTGGAGGGCTTCGAGACGGAGGTGCTGGCGGGCGGGGCGGCCAGCCTCGCGCGGCACCGCCCGCTGGTCTTCGCCGAGTTCAACGCCTGGGTGCTGCAGTGCAACCGCAACGCCAACCCGCGCGCGACGCTGGAGGAGTGGCTGGCGCGCTTCCCCGTGGTGCACGCGCTGCGCGGGCAGGAGCCGCCGCTGCGCGTCACGCAGGCGAACCTGCTCGCCTTCCTGCACGATCACCTGGTCTTGCGCCGCTGCGCCGACGAGCTGGTGATGGGCTGGGACGAGGGCTGGGTCGCGCGCTGGCGCCCGCCCCAGCCCTGATCACCGCCGCGGCGGGATTTCGCTGATCAGGAGCTGCGCCGGCACGCGGCGCCCGCGGTCGTAATGGCCGATCCAGATGTCGTACTGGCCGGACATCGGGTGGGTGAACACGATGCCGGGGTTCAGCCCGTCGAAGTCGTCGTTGCAGATCCAGCGCCCGTTGGGGAGGTTGATCACCAGCGTGGTGTCGGCGTTGGAGCGCACGGAGATGTAGAGCGGCAGCCCCTGCCCCGCGCGGTAGTTCAGCCGCACGTCGGGCGCGTCCGCGATGGTGCCCACGCAGCTCGCCCCGCCCAGCCGCTCGGCCGGGATATTGCCCCCGGCGGTGACGTTCACCACCTGCGGGTCCGGCATGAAGTTCGCGCTGAGATTGAGCGTGCCGAAGGAGGGGTTGCGGCTGTAGTTCTGCGCGAGGACGGGCCCCACCATCAGGGCCGCCACGGACGCGGCGGCGAGCATCACGCGACGGGTCATTCCTGCGCCTCCCCGCCGGAGCGCCCGCGCGCCGACATGGCGCGCCCGCAAGGCCTCCGGCCCGGCGCGCCCCGTCTCGCGCGGGGCGGCGCCGGGCGTGACGCTAGGGCGGATCAATCCGCCGTTTCAAGGGCCTCCCAGCGCCCGGGACCATGGTAGCGGCGGAGCACCCGCCCCTGCTCCGCGATCTGGAACAGGTGCAGCCAGCCATTCTCCACCAGGTTCCGCACCTGCGCGTGCTTTGCGAGAATGGCCTCTATCGCCGCCTCCGGCGCCTCGATCAGCACATGCAGGCGCAGCGGCTCGTGCATCCAGCGCCGCCCGTCGTGCAGCGACTGCATGGGCAGGCCGGGGCGCAGATCGCCGCCCTGGCCCTCCAGCACGCCGAGCCGGCCGACCACGTTGTGCAGCGTCTTGTTGCCGCTGCCCATGGCGGCGTTGTCCACCATCGAGCCGTAGTATTGCAGGTTGATCCAGTTCGCCACGACCATGGGCGCGGTCATGATCAGCTCGAGCACGGCGAAGCCCTCGTCCTCCTGCCAGACATAGCTGTGCAGGAAGGCCCGGCCCTCGAGGTCGAGGCCCCGGGTGCGCGCGCGCGGCGCGACGATGAAGGCGGCGTTGTTCGCCAGCGCCCACTCGGGCCGCACCTCCGACCAGTCGGCGCTGCGGCGGCGGATGTCGGGTGCGGGATCCGCCGCGCCGGCGAGGCCGAGGGCCGGGGCGCGCATCGCCCGCGCCCGGGCCGAGGCGGCGGCCAGCCAGCCGCGCAGCTCGGCAAGGCCCGGATGATCCTCGGGCGCGTCGAACAGCGTCACCTCGTCGGTGGTGGTGTCGTGCAGGGCGGCGACGAAGCGCGTCCCGGACGGGATCGCGATGCCGCGCGCGGCCAGGCCCGCGCGCACATCGGGATCGTTCAGCACCAAGGCGGCGACGCGCGCGTTGCTCTCGCCCGTGTGGCCGCCGCAGGCGCCGCAGTCGAGCCCGGCCGCGTGCGGGTTGTTCACCGTGCTGCCGCCATGGCCGCAGAGCAGCACCAGCGGCGCGAAGTCCCGGGTGAGGGACATGGCGCGCAGCACCGCCTCGGCCGCCTCCAGCCGCTGCGCGGCGGCGATGCCGTTGGGCCTTCCGTGCCAGGGGCGCGGCTCCAGGCTGGGGGCGAGTTCGGCCAGCAGCGCGGGGTCGAGCCCGTCCGGCTCGCACCCCTTGCGCCGCAGCAGCCCCTTGAGCAGCCCGCCCGCGGCGAGGAAGCCCGCCGTCTCGACATAGGCGAAGGAGGAGACGGCGGAGGCGCGGAAGCTCGCCCAGAGATCGGCCACGCGGCGCGCGAGGCCGCGCCGCTCGGCGATGGCCGCCTCGTCGCGCCCGGGCAGGGCTTCGCAGATCGTCAGGCCCGGGCGCAGCAGCACCGGGCATTGCTCGGCCCCGCGCGCATCGCCCAGCCGCACATATTCCAGCGCGAAGCCGAAGAAGCCCGCGAAGCCGAGCGTGGCGACGCGCGGCGAGACGCCCTCCAGCGCGCGACGATAGAGCTCGGAGCGCACGTCGATGCAGAAGGCGGCCTGCACGGCGGGGGCGGCCTCGGCCACCGGGGCGGCGGCGGCGAAGCGGCGCGCGAGCGTGCGCTGGAAGCCCTTCTCCAGCGCCGCCTGCAGCGCGAGCTCCTCGGCCTCGGGCGTGGCGGCGAGCGGCGCGGCGGCCAGGCGCTCGGCCCAGGCGGCGCGGAAGCCGGGGGCATCGCCATGCGCGGCCAGCAGCGCCACATCCCAGGCGCAGCGGATGGCGAGGAGTTCGAGCGGCAGATCGTTCGCCTCGCCCGCCAGCTCGCCCTTCCAGCCGCGCTGCCGCAGGAAGCCCGCCCAGCCCGCGAGGTCGAGCAGGCAGCGGTGCAGATACTCCTCCGCCCGGGCGGGCGAGAGGCCGATGCGCGCGAGGCAGGCGGCGATGGCCTGCGTCGGCGCCTGGGGCAGCGCGGCGATGGTCGCGCGGAAGCCCGCCACCCCCATCAGCTCGGGCGTGCGGTCATGCCGCATCGCCGCCCGCCAGGCGCCGTAGAGCGCCTCGCCGCGCCAGGGCATGGGCCAGGCGGCCTGGCCCCCCATCGTCGAGGAGGCATCGCACCAGGCGGCGCACCACTTCGCGATCTCCTCGATGGCGAGCGCGCGCCAGCGCCCGCCCTGGGTGGCGTCGAGCACATCGGCCACCGTGCGCGCGGCCAGCGCCGGGGCGCGCGGCGGGCGGGCGGTGCGCGCCAGGGCGGCCAGCGCCTCGGGCGTCGTCGCCGCGCCCGTCTCGGCGAGCGCGGCCGTGAGGTCCGCCTCGGT
>JBKBSR010000313.1:0-3776 GCA_046291055.1 Roseococcus sp. | reverse complement strand
CCGCCGCGCGGCGGGAAGCAGGTGCGGCGCCTCGGCATCGAGCGTGAAGGGCGCGACCTCCAGCCCGTCATAGCCGAGCCCCGCCGCCAGCGCGCATTGCGCGGCGAAGTCGAGGCCGCGGATGACCTCGTTGCACAGGCTGATGCGCATCAGGCGATCTCCTCGAGCGCGACGACGCGCCCTTCAAGCGCGGAACGCCGCGCCGCGTCCAGGATGCGCGCCGGGGCCAGCGCGCCGGACCGCAGCCCCGCCTCGGGCGGGCGCCGGTCGCGCACCGCCTCGATGAAGGCGGCGAGTTCCGCGGCAACCACCGTCACCGGGTCGGCGGCGGCGATGCCGGGATCCTCGCGCGGGCCGTGCCGCGGCAGCCACGCGCCCTGCTCGCCCGCCTCGTGCGCGCCGCGCCGCAGGGCGAAGGTCTCGGCGGCGAAATCCACCTCGGCCAGCGCGTCGCGCCCGGCGACGACGACCTCCTTGCGCGTCTCCGCCCCCGGCACCACCGCATCCGGCCAGCGCCCGGGCAGCACGCAGCCGGCCTCGATCAGCGCCGTCAGGCCGGAGGGGAACATCATCTGGATCACAGCGAGATCCTCCCGCCCGCGGCCGAGCGGGTCGGCCAGCGTCGCAAACACGCGCGCCGGCGCCTCGCTGGCGATCCAGGGCAGCAGGTCGGCGAAATGCACCGCGTCGTTGAGCAGCGCGCCGGAGTCGCCGCGAGCCCGCTTCAGCCCCGAGAACCGCGCCGCGAGGTAGTGCAGGTGTCCGAACTCGCCCGCCGCCGCCATCCGTCGCAGCGCAACCGCCTTGGGATGGAAGCGGAAATAGAGGCCGACCTGCGCGATGCGCCCGCCGCGTTCCGCTAGCGCCGCGAGGGCGGCGGCCTCGGCGGCCGTCTCGGTGGCCGGCTTCTCGAGGAAGAGATCGCACCCCGCGGCGAGCACGGTGCTGGCGAGCGGGACATGCGTCGGCACCGGCGTCGCGACGATGGCGGCATCGCAGGCGGCAAGCCCCTTGGCGAGCGTCGCCGCGACGGGCAGGCCCGTGGCCTCCGCCGCCGCCGCGTCGGGGTCGAAGGCCTGCGCGGGCGCCTCCAGGCGGCGCAGCGCAGCCGCGTGCACGCGCCCGAAGGCGCCGCAGCCGATCAGAAGGATGCGCGGCATCGCCATGCGCGCGAGTGGGCGGCGGCGCGGCGCGTGCGTCAAGCGCTTGACGGCCTGCGCGCGGCGGCGTCGCATCGCCGGATGGAGATGCGACCGCTCGTGCCCGCCGACCTTCCGCGCGCCGCGGCACTCTCGGGCCTCGTCGGCTGGAACCAGGTGGAGCGCGACTGGGCGCTGTTCCTCGCCGCGGGCGAGGGCCGCGCGCTGGACGACGGGCAGGAAGCGCTGGCGGCGACCGCGGCGGTGATCCGCTACGGGCCGGACCTCGCCTGGATCTCGATGGTGCTGGTGCGGCCGGACATGCGGCGCCGCGGCCATGCGACGGCGCTCATGGGCTGGGCGGTCGAGGCGCTGCGCGGCGTGCGCTGCGCCGCGCTGGACGCGACGCCGGCGGGGCGGGAGGTGTATCGCCGGCTCGGCTTCCGCGACCTCTGGGGCTTCGCGCGATGGGCGCTGCCGGAGGGCTTGGCGGGCGGAGCCGGCGTGCGGCCGATGCGCGAGGCGGACTGGCCCGCCGTGCTGGCGCTCGACGCCGCGGCCTTCGGCGCGCCGCGCGAGGCGCTGCTGCGCGACTTCGCCGCGCGCATGCCGCGCGCGGCCTTCGTTGCCGAGGATGGCTCGGGCTTCGCACTTACCCGCGACGGGGCACGCGGCCCGCAGATCGGGCCCGTTGTGGCGGCGGGCGAAGGCACCGCCCGCGCGCTGATCGCCGCCGCGCGTGCCGCCCTGCCGGGAACGGTGGTGCTGGACCTGCCCGATGCGCGCCTCGGCCTCGCGGAATGGCTCGCGGCGCATGGGGGGCGAGCCCAGCGCCCCTTCACCCGCATGGCCCTGGGCGCGGACACGCCGGGCGATCCCGCGCTGCTCGCCGCCGTCGCCGGGCCCGAGTTCGGCTGACACCGCCGCGTGCTTGACGGCGGCGGAAGGACGGCAGCACGATGCCGGGTAACCGCCGGGTTACCGAGGCGCGATGCCGCGATGCACGCGGCGCGCAGATGAGGGAAGGGTCCATGGACATGCTGCGCAGGCACATTCTCCTCGCCACCGCTGCGGGGCTCGCCGCGCCCGCAACCCTGCGCGCGCAGGGCGCGTGGCGGCCCGAGCGCCCGGTCACGATCATCGTGCCCTGGGCCGCCGGCGGCTCGACCGACCAGATGGCGCGCATCGTCGCGGCCGAGCTGGAAGGCCCGCTCGGCCAGCGCGTCGTGGTGGTGAACCAGCCCGGCGCCTCGGGCTCGATCGGCACGCGCAACGCGCTGGAGGCGGCGAAGGATGGCCTGACCTGGGCCGCGGGCGCGGCGGTGGATGTCGGCTGCTACAAGGTGCTCGGCCTGCTCGACACGCAGCTGAGCGACTGGCACCTGTTCTTCGCCGTGGCCAATGTGAACATCCTGGTCGCGAACCCGCAGTCGGGCTTCCGCGACTTCGGCGCGGCGCTCGAGGCGCTGAAGTCGCGCGGCCAGGGCATCGGCGTCGCCACCGCGGGCGTCTCCTCGGCGGGGCACAACATGATGGAGGCGCTGCGCGCCGCGACGCAGCTGCAATACCGCCACGCCA
Organism: Roseococcus sp.; assembly: GCA_046291055.1. GTDB lineage: Bacteria > Pseudomonadota > Alphaproteobacteria > Acetobacterales > Acetobacteraceae > Roseococcus. The sequence continues at coordinate 1,059 of JBKBSR010000313.1, read as the reverse complement.
CCTATGACGGCGGCAACCCGGCGATGATCGCGACCGTCTCCGGCGAGACGCCGCTCGGCGCCGTGCTGCTGGTGGAAGCGGCCGAGATGATCCGTGCGCGTCGGCTGATCCCGCTGGCGGTGCAGGCGGAGAACCCGGTGACGCTGGCCGCGCAGGGCAACGTGCCGGCGATCGAGATCCCCTCGGTGCGCCGCTGGATCCCCGGCATTCCGGCGCCGCTCAACTATTTCGGCATCTGGGCGCCGAAGGGCGTGCCGCAGAACGTGGTGGCGACCATGACGCAGCTCTGGACCAGCACGATCGCGAACTCGCAGCGCCTGAAGGACTACGCCAATGCGCGCGCGGCGCTGTTCACGCCGCTGCATGGCCAGCAGGCGCATGACGAGGCGTGGAAGATGGTGCGCCAGACCGCCTGGCTGTATTTCGACGGCGGCAAGGCGCGCGTCTCCCCCGACACGCTCGGGATCCAGCGCCTTTGAACGAGGCCGAGGCCGCGTCCCCCTTCGCCGGGGAACGCGCGCCCGCTTCGCCGCGCGCGGACCTGGTCACCGCCGCGGTGCTGTTCGCGATGGGCATCGCCATCATCCAGCAGTCCCTGGCGATGCCGCGCTTCGTCGAGCAGTCCGGCACGGGGCTGACGGCGCCGGGCATCGTGCCCGGCTTCTATGGCGTGATGATCGCCGCGCTGTCGCTGCTGCTCGGGCTGCGCGCCATCCGGCGCGGCGGCTGGTCGGCCGGGGGGGCGGCGCGGCGCGGTGCGGGCGAGGGGCGGCGCCTGCTGCTCGCCGCCGCCCTTGGCGTGCTCTATGCGGGCGTGCTGGTCGGGCGCGTGCCCTTCTGGATGGCCTCGGCCCTCTTCGTCTTCGCCTTCACCGCCGCCTTCGAATGGAGCCGCGGTCCCGAGCGGCGGGCGCGGCGGATCCTGGAGGCCGCGCTGGTCGGCCTCGGCACCGGGCTCGCCGTCACGCTCGTCTTCGAGAAGCTGTTCCTGCTGCGCCTGCCGTGACCGACGCCTTGTCCATGCTGGCCGGCGGGTTCGGCCATGTGTTCTCGGGCGGC
>JBKBSR010000312.1:0-3779 GCA_046291055.1 Roseococcus sp. | reverse complement strand
CCCCTCACGAGCGGACACCGCTGTCCGATGCCCCGTCTCCCGCGCCCGCCTCGGCGCGCGCCGTGGAGGTGCTGATCCGCCAGGCCGAGCGCTGGCTCGCGCAGGAGAGGCCCGATCTCGCGGCCTCCTCCATCCAGCGCGCGCTCCAGGCCGAGCCGCGCAACCCCGAGGCGCTGGCGCTGGCCGCGCGCATCGAGGCGCAGCGCGGCAACCGCGCCGCGGCGAACGCCGCCCTGCAGCGGCTGCGCGAGGCGGGCGCGACCGAGGCCCAGCGCGCGGCGGCCGAGCAGGCGATCCGCAGCGCGAGCATAGACCGCGCGGCGGTGGAGGAGGCGCGCCGCCTGTCGCGCGAGGGCCGCGCCGAGGAGGCCGCCGCCCGCTGGCGCGCCATCTTCGGCCCCCAGGGGCCGACGCCGGAGTTCGCCACCGAGTATTTCCAGGCCCTGGCCGCCGCCCGCGCCACCGCCGAGGAGGGCCGCCGCGGCCTGGAGCGCCTGGCCGACCGCCCCGACGCCACGCCGCGCGCGCGCCTCGCCGCCGCGCAGACGCTCACCTACCAGCCCGCCACCCGCGCCGAGGGCATCCGCCGCCTGCAGGCCCTCGCCAACGACCCCGAGGTGGGGGCGGAGGCGCGGGCCGCCTGGCGCCAGGCGCTGCTGTGGTCGGCGGGCGATCCGGCCTTCGCCGCCTCCACCCGCGCCTTCCTCCAGAGCTTCCCGGGCGATCCGGACCTCTCCCGCGCGCTGGAGGCGCTGCCCCGGCCCGACCCGGCCGCCGAGGCGCGCCAGCAGGCCTTCGAGCGGCTGGAGCGCAACGGCGTGGCCGGGGCACGCGAGGCGGGGCAGCGCTTCGAGGAGATCCTGCGCGCCAATCCGCGCGATGCCGATGCGCTAGGGGGGCTTGGCATCGTGCGGCTGCGCGAGGGGCGCGCGGCCGAGGCCCGCCGCCTGCTCGAACAGGCCCAGGCGGCCGATCCCGCCCGCGCCGCGCAATGGCAGGGGGCGCTGGACGGCGCGGCCTACGCGCTCGAACTCGCCGAGGCGCGCGCCGCGCTGCGCGCGGGGCGCCTCGACCAGGCCGACGAGATCGCCCGCAGCGCCGCCCGCCGCCAGGTGCAGGACACGACCGATGCGGAGGTGCTGCTGGGCGAGATCGCGCTGCGCCGCGGCGAGGCCGCGACGGCCGAGCAGCGCTTCCGCGCCGCGCTGGCCCGCCGCCCGGGCTTCGGCCCGGCGGTGGCGGGGCTCAACCAGGCGCTGCGCGCCCAGGGCCGCGTGGCGGAGCCCGTCCCGCGCCTGCCCCGCGCCCCGCGCGAGGCCGAGTTCGCCGAGCCCGGCCCGCAGGGCACGCCGGGCGAGGCCGGGCGGCTGCGCGCCGAGGCCGCGCGCAGCGCCGACCCCGCCATCGCCGCCGCGCTGCTGCGCGCGGCTGTGGCGCAGGCGCCGAACGACCCTTGGCTGCGGCTCGACCTCGCCCGCGCGCTCGCGCGCACCGGCGCGGGCCGCGAGGGGCGGGCGCTGCTCGAGGAGCTGGCGCTGCGCGAGGGCGCGACGGATGCGCTTTTCGCCGCGGCGCTCTTCGCCGAGGAGCAGGGCCGCTTCGGCGACGCCGAGGCCTTCCTGGGCCGCATCCCGCCGCAGCGGCGCAGCGCGGACATGGCGCGGCTCTCGGCGCGCATCCGCGCGCGCGCAGATGTGCAGCGCGCCGCCCAGCTCCTTGCGCGCAGCCCCAACGAGGGGCGGGTGCAGCTTCTCACCCTCGCCGCCCGGCCCGACCCGAGCGGGGCCACCGCGGCCGCCGTGATCCGCGCCTTCGCCGACGCCAATGACCGCTTCGGCGCGGCCGAGGCCGCGCGCGTGGCCGAGGCGGCGAATCGCGCCGCCGGCGCCCAGCCGCGCATCGCCATCGCGGGCGCGCTGCTGGGCGCGGGGCTGGACGCCGACGCGCTGGCGCTGGCCGACCAGATCGAGATCGGCCCCCTCACCGCCGAGCAGCGGCGCGATCTCGCCTCGCTGCGCGCCGGCGCCGCCATCCGCGCCTCGGACCGGCTGAACACCGAGGGCGACCAGGCCCGCGCCTTCGAGGCGCTGCGCCCCGTGCTGCAGCGCGACCCCGCGAATCCCGAGGGGCAGCTCGCCCTCGCCCGGCTCTACCAGGGCGCGCGCGAGCCGGCCGAGGCGCTGCGCCTCGCCGAGGCGGTGCTCGCCCGCAGCCCGCGCAACCTGGATGCGCGGGCGGGGGCGCTGGATGCGGCCATCGCCCTGCGGGACTTCGCGCGCGCCGAGGCGCTGATCACCGAGGGGCTGCGCTTCCACCCGCGCGAGGCGCGGATGTTCCTGCTGGAGGCGCGCTTCGCCCGCGCCTTCAACGACGACGCCCGCGCCCGCCGCGCGCTGGAGCTCGCCGCCCAGGCGCGGCGCGCGGAGCTGGGCGAGACCGGCTTCGCCGCCGCCGCCCCGGCCGGGCTGCCGCCCGCCGCCCTGCCCAACCCCTTCGCCCGCGGCCCCGCCGCCCCCATCGCGGTGGCCGAGGCGGCTGCGCCGGGCGATCGCCTCGCGCGCGAGATCGCCGAGGAGCTGGCGGCGCTGGAGCGCGCCAACGCCCCCGCCATGCGCGTGGCCGGCGGCGTGGCGCAGCGCTCGGGCAGCCAGGGGCTCGACCGCATGCTCACCGTCACGGCGCCGGTGGAGGCGGAGGTGACGCCGCCCGGAATCGGCGGGCGGATCACCGCGCGGGCGGTGGGCGTCTCGCTCGACAGCGGCAGCCTCGCGGGCGACGCCAACACCCAGGCGCGCTTCGGCGCGGGGGCGCTGGCGCCGGGCCTGCGCCAATCCTCCCGCAGCAGCGCGGCGGGTGTCACGCTCGGCGCGGAATACCGGCTGGGGGACTGGCTGCGCCTCGATGTCGCCTCCTCGCCCATCGGCTTCCCGCGGACCACGGTGCTGGGCGGGCTCGAGCTCGCCCCGCAGCTCGGGGGCGTGCGCCTGCGCCTGCTGGGCGAGCGGCGCTCGGTCACCGACAGCATGCTCTCCTATGCCGGCCAGCGCGACCGGGTGAGCGGCCAGTCCTGGGGCATGGTGGTGCGCACCGGCGGGCGCGGGCAGCTCGAGGTGCCGGTGGGGCGCGGCTTCGTCTATGCCGGCGGCGGCTACTCCATCTTCGAGGGCGAGGGCGTGGCCGACAACGCGCGCATCGAGGCGGGGACGGGCATCTCCTATCCGGTGGCGCGCATGGCGGGCGGCGAGCTGACCGTGGGGGCGGACCTCGTCTATTTCGGCTATGACCGGAACCTGCGCTTCTTCACCCTCGGCCATGGCGGCTACTACAGCCCGCAGAGCTTCCTCGCCGGCAACATCCCGGTGGATTTCCGCGCGCGCCAGGGGAACCTCAGCTACCGCCTCGGCGGCACCCTCGGCTACGCGGTGTGGCGCGAGGACAGCAGCCCCGTCTTTCCGCACAACCGCGCCCTGCAGGCGCAGCTCGAGGCGCGCGCGGCGACCGACGCCACGGTGGTCACGCGCTATGCGGGGCAGAGCCGGCAGAACTTCATCGGCCAGCTCCGCGCCGATCTGGACTATGCGCTGACGCCGCGCGTGAACCTGGGCGCGGGCTTTACCTACGACCAGTCGGCGAACTGGAACGAGATGCGCGGGGTGTTGCGGCTGCAGGGGCGGTTCTGAGACGGGCGGCATCGCAATGCCGCCCGTATCGCGCGCAGGGTTGGTGTGGCGGCTGCGCGCCAAAACAAGGGCATACCAGCGGCCGCGCCGCTTTCGCAC
>JBKBSR010000311.1:0-3807 GCA_046291055.1 Roseococcus sp. | reverse complement strand
GCGCTGGATGTCGGTCTCGGCGGGGAAGTGGAAGTCGTAGGCGCGCTGGTCGAAGACGCGCGCCGCGGCGAGCGGCCCGTCCACCTCCTGCAGCGCCACGACATCGGCCGCGAGCCTCTCGGCATAGGCGCGCAGCCGCGCGAAATCGGCCTCGCTGCGTGGGCGCAGGCGAGGCGGCAGGTCGGGGTGGCCGGCCGGCCGCGTGTTCAGCCAGGCGATGTTCCAGGAGGCGAGCTTGATCTCCTGCGCCGCCGCGGGCAGGGCAAGCAGGGCGAGCAGGGCAATCAGCAACGGGCGCATCGAGGCCTTCATAGCAGCGTCGGGGCTGCTTCGCGCCTGGGCGCCGCCGAAGCCAGCGGGCGCGCGCCGCAGGCCAGGAGGAATGCCGCGACGGCGTCATAGGTCGCCGCATCGCGCGTGGGGTCATGGAACGGATCTGCGGCGGCGCTCCCGCGCGGGACCCAGACCACCGTCTCGCCGCGCGCGCGCGTCAGCAGCACGCGATAGGTGTTCAGCACGTAATGCGCCTCGCTGCGTTCCGCCTGCCAGCGCGTGCCGGCGAAGCGGCGCGCAGCCCAGGCGCCGTCACGCCACACCAGGTCGCCGCCCCAGGCCAGGCCCGCCACGTCGAGCTCGAGCCCCTGGCAGGCATATTCCGTCGCCGCGGCTTCCAGCGCATCGCTGGCGCGCACATCCGGCCAGGCATTGAGGAACCAGTCCGCGACATCCTCGGCCGGCACCTCGGCGGCGAGCCCATCGCCGCGCAACCGCTTGGCACCCGAGGATCGCAGCAGCCCCGCACGCCGCCGACCGCGCGAAGCCGCGCAGCGCCGCGCGCACCGCCTCCAGGTCGCGCGACAGGAACACGGGGAACTCCCCCGCGCCCTGCGCGATCGTCGCGGCGCCGGCGGAATCGCCGGCCAGCACCGCCTCCACCCAGCGCGCCACCGAGGCATCGCGCACCGCGCGCAGCGGCACCGTGAGGTCCAGCGCGGGGTCGATCGCGAGCCAGGGCGGCGCGCCCTCGGCCAGGCGCTGCAGCGGGTCCGCCGCCTCCAGCACGCGCCGCGCGGCCCGCGCGCCCCAGCGCGGATCGGCGGCGATCACGCGGCCCCATTCGCGCAGGCCGGCCTCGCCGGTGTTGATCTCCTGCCCGTTGCCGATCAGCGCCACCACCACCGCCCAGCCGGGATGCCGGCCCATGATGTCGAGGGTCTGCGCCGGCTCGCGCATGGTCAGCCGGCCGGGCCGGTTCTGGGTGCCACGGCGCGCCTTGGCCTCGTCCCAGGCGCGCTGCGCCTCGTCGAAGACGATGATGCGCTCGGGCGGCGCGCCGGCGCCGGGGGCTGCGCCGTCCTCGAGGAAGCGGTGCACGTTCTGGATCGCCGCCTTCACCTCGCGCAGCGCCTGCGCCTTGGCGGTGCCGTACCGAGCGACCGCATCGCGCGCCAGCGCCTCCCGCAGCACCGCGACCAGCGGCGCATTGCCGGTCAGGAAGGCGGCGCCATCCTGCCGCGCCGAACCGAACACCGCGTTCAGCCCGCACAGCGTCTTGCCCGCACCGGGAATGCCGGTGACGAAGACCACGCGCTTGGCATGGTCGCGCCGCGCCTGCGCCACCGCGCGGGCGATCGCCTCGGAGGTCTCGCGCAGGTTCGCGGCATCCGCGCGCGCGGCGGCGATCTCGGCCACGCCATGCCGCGCGAACAGCATGGTCGCCGCCTCGACGATGCCCGGCACCGGGCGATAGGGCGCGTTGAGCCAGGCGGTGCCGTCCAGGGGCGACGGCGGTGCAGTCGATTGCACCCAGCCGAACAGTGCCGCCAGACTGTCGGGCCCGCAGGCGATCGGCGGCAGCACGCCGTGCCAGAGCAGCGGCGCCCGGCGCGGCGGCGCGAAGCCAGCAACGCCGCCGCTCACCAACACCGGGAGGATCGGATGGGCGCGGCTGCCGGCATGGAAGTCCCGGAGGTCCAGGGCGTAATCCTCGGCCTCGGCCAGCGCGGCCGGAGAGGCATCGGTCTGCTTGAACTCCAGCACCAGGATCGCGCGATCGGTCAGCACCACCGCATCGGCGCGCTTCTCGAGGCGCATCAGGTCGTATTCCAGCGCCACGGTCCAGGCGGCGCCGCCGGCCGCGCGCTATGCATCGCGCAGCGCGGCGATCGCGCCCTGCCAGGCCACCTGCTGCTCCGGCGTGCCGGGATGCCCGCGCGTCGCCTGCGCGGCGGCGAGCAGGCCTGCAGTCACCGCCGGCTCCTCGGACAGCAGGTCCGCGCCGCTGCGCGCCAGCCACGCCCTCATCCGCTGCCCCCCCGCCGCGGCCAGGTCGCCACTGCCACGCTGCCCATCATCAGCACGAAGCCGGCCGCATGCGTCGCCGTGAAGGCCTCGCCGAGCAGGCTCACCGCCACCAGCGCCGCGGTGCCCGGCAGGAAGGCGGTGAACACGCCGGCCATGCCCGCCGGCACGCGCTTCAGCCCCACATACCACAGCAGCAGGCACAGCACGCTCGCGGTCAGGGAATGGAACACCAGCAGCGCCGCGAGCGACGCATCCGCCAGCGCCGCCACCGCGCCGAAGCCGGGGGCGGCGAAGGGCAGCAGCACCAGCGCCGAGAATCCCTGCATCCACAGGCTCGCCGTGACCACCGGCACGCGCCCGGCGATCCGCCGCGCCAGCAGCACATAGGCCGCCTCGCCCAGCACCCCGCCGAAGACCAGCAGGTTGCCGAGCAGCGACCCGCCCTCCCCGCCCGCCGCGCGCGCCACGGTGATCGCCGCAATGCCGCCCGCGGCGAGTGCCACCGCCGCCCATTGGCGCGCGGGCAGCCGTTCCCGCAGCAGCACCGCGCCGCCGATCGCCACGACGGCCGGCAAGGTCGCCAGCACAAGCCCGCCTTCCAGCGCCGTGGTCAGCCGCAACCCGGCGAGCAGCCCGGCATTGTAGATCGCGGTGCCGAAGAAGGCCTGGAGCGCCAGGTTGCGCAGCACGTCGGGCGCCACTCGCACCGGGCCGTCCAGCCGGCGCGCCAGCGGCCACAGCACCAGCATCGCCAGGACGCAGCGCAGGAAGGCGACCATGGCGATGGGCAGCGCCTCGGCCAGCAGCTTCGCCACGGCGACATTCGCGCCGACCAGCGCCATCGAGAGGGCGAGTTGCAGATAGGCGAGGCGCACCCGCGAAGCCTATCGCGGGAAGCCGCGACCTCCTACCGCTTCCGCCGGCGCAACGGCCTGGCGCATCTGCACCCGCACGCCATGCGGGAGCGCCGCCACATGCACGCGCCGCGAATGGAAGCCGGCGATGCGCCCGGCGGGACCGGACACCGCGCCCTCGGCGCCGCCAGCACCGCCCGCTATGCCATGTCATCCGGGCCGGCTTTCGGCGTGCCCAGCGCCCCATCCCCGACCACGGCGCGATGCATGGGCAGCGTTGCCGCCACGATCGGCTCGAGCATCGCGAGGATGCGCGCGACATGCCGCGGCGCGACGTCGCGATGCGCGCCCGCATGCGCGCGGCTCACCATTCTCCCGGGCGGCACGCGCGCGACGATCCGCGGCACCTCGCCCATGATGCGCGCGAAGAAGGATGACGTCGCCCCGCGCTACTCTTCGCCCTCCCGCCGGAAGGGCGAGAGCGTGGCCAACTCAGCCATCTCCCGCCGCATCGCCGGACGCTCGCGCTCCAGGAAGTCCGCGACCGCGCGCGAGAGGCCCGGATGCGCGATCCAATGCGCGGAATAGGTCGGCACCGGCAGGTAGCCGCGCTGGATCTTGTGCTCGCCCTGGGCGCCGGCCTCGACGC
>JBKBSR010000310.1:0-3815 GCA_046291055.1 Roseococcus sp. | reverse complement strand
CCGCCCACTGCACGTCGCTCAGCCAGAACAGGCGCGACACCGTCCATCCCCCGCCGTTTGGCAGGGTGAATCACCGCGACGCACCTACGTCAATTGGGTACAGACCCTAGCTCAGGCCGGGAAACGCTCCAGCAGCTCGATGGAGATGTTCTCCGGCCCCCGGATGAAGCAGATGCGGATGCCCGGGCGCGGCGAGTTCGGCTCCATGGTGAACTGGACGCCCTTCGCCTTGAGGCTCGCCACCATTTCGTCGAGCCCGCCCTCCACCGCGAAGCCGAAATGGTCGATGCCTTTGTAGGGCGCGATGGGTGCCTCGGCGGAGCTGGCGTCGGCCTGGACGATGAAGATGTCCGTCCCGCCGAGCTTCAGGTCGATGCGCGGCTTGCCCTGCTGCATGCTGCGGATCACCTGCGCGCCCAGCATCTCCTCGAACCAGGCGGCGGTGGCCTCGGGGTCGGGGCTGCGCAGGTGGATGTGGTCGTAGCGGAGGCTGGGCATGGGCGTGGTCCTTTCTCTGGCCGTGTCGGGGGATGGGCTCAGGGCGCGAGTTCGAGCACCGCATCGGCGGCGAAGCCGCCCTCGCCCGCGGGGAGAACGAAGAAGGGGTTGATGTCCACCGAGACGAGCCGCTCGCCCGCCGCCGCGCCGAAGGCGGAGAGCCTGGCGAGCGCCTGCGCCAGCGCCGCAACATCCGCCTTCGGCCGGCCGCGCGCGCCGTCCAGCAGCGGGAAGCCGCGCAGGGAGCGGATCATCGCCTCCGCCTCCGCCACGCCGAAGGGGCAGCGGCGGAAGGCGACATCCTTCAGCACCTCGATGAAGACGCCGCCCAGCCCCACCATCGCCACGGGGCCGAAGACCGGGTCGCGGATCAGGCCGAGCGCCATCTCGACGGCGCCCTTCACCTGCTTCGCCACCAGCACGCCCTCGAGGCGCGCCCCGGGCGCACGCTCGGCCGCGCGGGCCATCAGCGTGGCGAAGCCTTCGCGCACCGCCGCCTCGTCGGCCACATCGAGCAGCACGCCGCCGATCTCGCTCTTGTGCAGGATGTCGGGCGAGAGGATCTTCATCACCACCGGGAAGCCGAACTCCCGCGCCGCGGCCAGGGCCGCTTCGACATCGGCGCAGGCGCGCTCGGGCACGGCGGGGATGCCGGCGTCGGAGAGGATGCGCTTCGCCTCGGCCTCGGAGGGCGCCTCGGCCGGCAGGGAGACGGCGGGCAGGGGCGGCGGCCCGGCGGGCGCGGCGACGAAGGCCGCGCCGAAGCGGCCCAGCGCATGCAGCGCCACCACTGCGCGGGTCGGATCCTCGAAGACGAGGAAGCCGTCGCGCTCGTACTCCCGCACCATCTCGGGCGGCGCGATGACGCTGAGCGCCCAGACGCGGTCCGGGTGGTCCTGCATCACCGCCTTCATCTGCGCGCGCAGCCTGGGCGCGTTGGTGGTGGAGCCGCCCACCTGGGTGAAGAAGCCGAGGCAGGAGGTGTAGCCCCCATCCTCCACCATGCTGCGGGTGAAGGCGCCGATCAGCTCGATCTGGTTGAAGGCCTGGGCGGTGCAGTCCACCGGGTTGGCCGGCGCGCAGAAGGGCACCAGGCCGCGCAGCCGCGCCTGCGCCGCCTCCGGCATGGGGGGCATGGGAAAGCCGAGGGACTCCGCCACATCGCTGATCAGCACCCCCGCGCCCCCCGAGACGGTCATCACGCCGAGCGTGTTGCGCGCGGGGTAGATGCGCTTCGTCGCGGCATAGGCGATGTCGAGCAGCTCCTCCGTGGTGCGGGCGCGCACCACGCCGAACTCCGCCAGCACCGCCTCGGTCACCGCGTCGTCGCCGGCGATGGAGGCGGTGTGGGACTGCGCGGCCCGCGCGCCCAGCGCGCTGCGGCCCACCTTCATCATCACGATGGGCTTGCGGTTGCGGCGCGCGAGCTCGAGGGCGGCGAGGAACTTCGGGCTCTCGCGGATTCCCTCCGCATAGGCGCAGATCACGTCGATCTCGGGCGAGGCGGCCATCCAGCCCAGCACGTCGCCCAGCGCCACCTCCGCCTCGTTGCCGGTCGTGACGACGACATTGGTGCCGATGCCGCGGTTGCGCGCGAGCGAATAGAGATGCGTGCCATAGGCGCCGGACTGCGAGGCGATGCCGATTCGCCCCGCGATGGGCCAGCCCTGCTCGAAGGAGGAGGAGAAGATCGGGTAGAAGCCGATCGCGTCGTTGAACAGGCCCAGGCAGTTTGGGCCCAGCATCCGCATCCCGTGGCGGCGCGCCGCGGCCACCATGCGCGCCTGGGCCTCCGCGCCCTTCTCGTCCACCTCGGCGAAGCCGGCGGTGAAGACGATGGCGGCCTTGGCGCCTTTCGCGCCCAGCGCCTCGATGGCCTCGATCGCCGCCTCGCCCGGCACGGCCACGAGGCCGACATCGGGCGTCTCGGGCAGGCTCGCCACGTCGGGGAAGGCGGGGATGTCCTGCACGGCGGGCCGCTTCGGATTCACCGGGAAGATGGTTCCCCGGAAGCCGCGCGTCTTCATGTAGGCGATGGGCCGCCCGCCGATGCGCGTGGGATCGTCCGAGGCGCCGATCACGGCGATCGAGCGCGGGCGGATCATCGGCTCGAGCGTGGCGAAGTCCATGTCTGGCGTTCCGTCCCTTGAATCCGTTCTCGTTCAGTCCGCGAGCAGCCGGGCGAAGACGGCGCGCGCCGCCTCCAGCTCCTCGATCCGCACGCATTCGCGCGGCGTGTGCGCGGTGGCGATGCTGCCCGGCCCGAGCACCACGCAGGGCGCCAGCGCCTGCAGCTCCGAGGCGTCGGTGCCGTAGGGCGCGGTGCGCGGGGCGGCGTTGGTGGCGCGCATCGCCTCGCGCACCAGCGGGTGATCCTCGGGGAGTTCGGGCGGCGCGCCCTCGCGTTCCTCGGCCAGCGCGATCCCGTTCTCCTCCGCCGCGCGGCGCAGCGCGGCGAGGATGGGGGTGGGGTCCATGCGGCGGGAGTAGCGGAACTTGATGCGCGCCGTGGCCCTCGCGACGGTGACGTTCTGCGCCGTGCCGTGGTTGTCCAGCGTCAGGTTGAAGTCGCTGAAGGGCGGGTCATAGGCGGGATCATGCCAGGCGGGATCATGGCGCAACATCTCGTGGATGCGCCGCGCTTCCACGAGGAAGGGGATCAGCGCCCAGTTCGCGTTGACCCCCTGGCCGGTGGAGGAATGGGCCTGCACCCCGGTCGCGGTGGCGGTGATGAGGATGTGCGCGCGATGCCCGCGCACGGGGGCGAGGCCGGTGGGCTCCGCCACCAGGATGCCGCGCGGCGCGGCCCGGCGCGCGAGCGCCGAACGCTCCGCGACGATCCGCGCGCCGGCCTTGGTGGTTTCCTCGTCGGTGGTGATCAGCAGCGTGGCGCGCCGCGCCGCGCGCGCGGCCAGGATGCAGGCGGCGAGCGGCCCCTTCATGTCCGCGCTGCCGAGGCCGTGCAGCACGCCCCCCGCGATGCGGCCGGACCAGGGATCCTCCGTCCAGCCCGTCTCGGGCACCGTGTCCATGTGGCCCGAGAGGGCGAGGCCGCCCGGGCCGCCCTTGTGCGCCACCAGCGCGCGCTTCGGCACGCCCGCCGCGTCGGTGTAGTCGAGGCGCTCGATCTCGAAGCCCGCGAGCTCGGCCTCGATGCGCTCGGCGATGGGCAGATTCGAGAGGGCGCTGCGGCTGTCGATCCGCACCAGATCGGAGGCGAGCCGCGCGAGGTCGTTTTCCATGGCGCGCGAGGCTTGCCCGAAGCGGGGCCGCGCGCAACCCTCGCCGCCCATGACCGCCTATCTCGACCCCCGCAC
>JBKBSR010000005.1:0-25033 GCA_046291055.1 Roseococcus sp. | reverse complement strand
CCTCCGCCGCCAGGGCGCGGGCGAGGAGCTGGCGCTCGTCCGCGCCCTCGCCGGCGGGCAGCAGCAGCACGGCCGCGCCCTCGCCGGGGGCGCGCCGGGCGTCGAGCAGCAGCGCCGCGAGGTCGGCGAGCGCCCGGTCCTCGCGCGCGGCCTGCGCGAAGGGGGGGAAGCCGGCCAGGGCGGGCAGGCCCAGTGTCTCGCGCGCCTCGGCGCGGGTGACGAGGCTGCGCCGCGTCGCCGCCAGCAGCAGCAGCAGCCCGCCCGAGAGGGTCAGCCCGCCCGCGAGGCCCGCGGCGGCGAAGAGCGGCGCGCGGCTGACGCCCGCGAGCGGCGCGGTGGGCGGCTGCACCACCTGCACCGCCGTGCCGCCCGAGCGCCTTGCATCCTCCTCCAGCCGCACCCCGGCCTCGCGCGTGGTGAAGGTGCGGAGGATTCCCTCCAGCGCGTCGCGCCGGCGGGTCAGGTCGCGCAGCACCGTCTCGGCGGCGAGCAGCGTGGCGCGGCGCTGCTCGGCCTCGGCGCGCAGGCGGCGCACCTCCTCGAGCTGCCGGCCGAGGGCCTCCGCCTCGAGCTGGAGCTGCGCCACGCGGGCGTTGAGCTGGTCCCAGGCGGGGTTGCGCACCTCGCGCCGGGTGGCGAAGCCGCTCTGCGCCAGGGTCTGCCGGGCGATGGCGATGCGCCCCTCCAGGTCGCGCAGCAGCGGGTCGCCGGGGGCGTAGTGGCGCTGCAGGTGCTCGCGTTCCTGCAGCAGCCGGGCGAGGGTGTTGCGGATCTCGTCGTTCGGCCCGGCGGTGGCGGCGTCGCTGCCGGCGAAGACGCGCTCGGGCAGGGCGGCGAGGGCCTCGCGGCCGGCGGCGAGCTGCGCCTCGGCGGCGGCGCGCTGCTCGCGCAGCGCGTTCTCGCGCAGCAGCAGCCCGTCCAGGCGGTTGGCGGCGAGGGTGATGTCCTGCGCGAGGTCGGTCACCTCGAAGCGCAGCTTGGCGGCGGCGATCTGTCGCTCCAGCTCGCGCAGCTCGGCGGCCTGGCGGCCGAGATCCTCGCCCAGCAGCCGGGCCGAGCCCTCGGCCAGCACGGCGCCGCGCTGCCGCAGATAGGCCTCGCCCACCGCGCGCACCAGGGCGATGGCGCGCTCGCGCTCGGTGGCGCGGGCGGTGAGGCGGAGGATGTTGGTGGAGGGCTCCGTCTCCGCCTTCACCAGCCGGCCCAGCGCCTCGGCGGCCAGGGCGAGGCGCGCCTCGGGCTCCGGCGCGCGCTGCCAGGGCCAGCGCGGCGGCGCATCGAGGCCGGGCAGCACGGTCGCGGGGCCCAGCCGCTCGGCCGCGGCGCGCAGCACGGGGGCGCTGGTGGCGATCTCCATCTCCGCGCGCACCACCTTGAGCTGCTCGACGGACATCACCATGGGCCCGAGCCCGGCGATGTCCTGCCCGCCCAGCGCCTCGCGGCTGACCTGCACGAGCATCGCCATCTCGGCCTGGAACACCGGCGCGCGGGTGGCGGCGAGGCCGATCCCGGCGGCGGCGGGGAGAAGCAGGGCCAGCAGCAGCGCGCGCCGCCGCAGCCAGGCGGTGACGAGAAGCTGCGCGGGCGTGATGCGCGCCGTGGCGAGGGCGAGGAGACCCGGCGCGGGGGGCGGGGCGGCGGCGGGCGGCGGCACGCGCGGGGGCGCGGGCAGCCGCGCCATGCTCCCTGCCTCCTCCGCGAGTTCCGACATGCCGGCGCCTGCTCCTGCCCGGGCCCCCATGGCCGCGCCCCACCATGACCGAAGCGGCAGGGCCCCGCAAAGCCCGGGCGCGCGCTCTCGCCGCGCGGGCGGCGGCTGGTCTAGCCTCCGCGCGTGAGCCCGCCCGACGCCCCGCGCCCGCCCGCCCGCCCCGCCCCGGGCCCCGCGCGCATGAGCGGCTGGCGCGCGCGCCTCGCCCGGCTGCTGCCCGAGCGCGCCCTGGCGCGGGATGGCGGCATCCTGTTCGGCGGGTTCTCGGTGCAGCTTCTGCTGCAGGTGGGCTGGCTGCTGCTGGCGCTGCGCGTCCTCGGCCCCGAGGGCTACGGGCTGTTCGTGGGGCTGACGGCGGTGACGGTGGCGGCCTCCTATCTCGCCGGGCCGGGCTGCGAGCAGTTGCTGATCCGCCGCACGGCGGGCGATGCGGCGGCGATGCCGCGGGCCTTCGGCGCGGGGCTCACGGCCATCATGCTCACCGGGCTGCCGCTCGCGGCGCTGTTCCTGTGGCTGCTGCCGGCCATCGGGCTCGCGAGCCTCGGCCTGCTCGCCCTCTGCGCCATCCTCTCCGCCGATCTGCTGCTGGGCCGCGTCGCCAACCTCTGCGCGGCGGTCTATCTCGCCACCGGGGCCGCGCAGCGGCAGAGCCTCGCCATGGTGGCGATGAGCGCGACGCGATGCGGCGCGATCGCGCTCGCGGGGCTGATGCCGGGGCCGCTGACGCTGCAGGCCTGGGCCTGGTGGTATGCCGCCTCGGCGCTGCTGGGCGCGGCGATCTGCCTCGGGCTGGTGCTGCGCGACCACGGCGCGCCGCGGCTTCCCGCCTGGCCCTCGGAATGGCGCGACGGCGCGGCCTTCGCCGCGGAGGCGACGCTGACCGCCGCCGCGGCCGACCTCGACAAGCCCCTGGTGCTCGCCCTCGCGGGGCCGGTGGCGGCGGGGCACTACGCGGCGGCGGCGCGCATCATCGGCACGCTGCTGCTGCCGATGCGCGCGCTGGGCTACGCGGTGTACGGACGGCTGTTCCGGCTGGGGGAGGCGGATCGTGGCGGCAGCCTCGACTATGCGCGGCGGGTGCGGCCGGTGACGGCGGGGCTCGGCCTCGCCGCGGCGCTGGGCGTGCTGGCCTTCGCCGATCTCGCGCCGCTGCTGCTGGGGCCCGGCTATGAGGATCTGCCGCTGCTGCTGCGCCTGTTCTGCCTGCTGCCGCTGGCCCAGGCGCTCTTCGCGCTGGGGGCGGATGTGCTGAGCGCCACGCGGCTGCAGCCGGTGCGGCTCGCGCTCGTGGCGGCCTCGCTGGCGCTCACGCTGCTGCTGTGCTGGGCCGCGCTGCCCTGGGCAGGGGCGGAGGGGGCGGCGGCGGCGCGGGTGGCCGTCACTCTCCTCTCTGCCGGGCTGGTCTGGCTCCTCGTCGGGCGGCTGCTGGGCCGCGAGGGGGGACGATGAGCCGGGCGGCGCCGCACGGCGCGGAGGTGGCCTGCGTGCTGGCGGAGGGCGACTATTTCCACGGCGTCGCCGCGCTCATCAACTCGCTGGTGCTGAACGGATTCACCGGCACCGTCCTGGTGGGCTATCGCGGCGCCCTGCCCGGCTGGGCCGCCGGCCCCCTGCCCGAGGAGGTGGAGATCCGCTTCGTCGCGCTGGCGCCGGGCTGGCACCTCACCAACCTCAAGCCGCGCTTCCTCCTCGATGCGCTCACCCTCCATTGCCCGGGCGCGGCGCGCGCCTGGCATTTCGACGCGGATGTGGTGGTGATGGGCCCATGGGCGCATTTCGCGCGCTGGGCCGAGGCCGGCGTGCTGGCCGTGCTCGACGTCGCGGACAGTTTCATGGTGCCGGAGCACGCCTTCCGTGACGCGTGGCGCGCGCTGGCCGCGCGGGCGGGCTTCGCCTGCCGGGAGATGACGGGCTACGTGAACGCAGGCTTCCTCGGCGTGCCGCGCGCGCATCTGCGCTTCCTCGAGGTGTGGGAGGCGCTGCTGCGTCGGCGCGAGGCGGAGGGGACCGACATGGGGCGCCTCGTGATGGCCGAGGGCTTTCCCGAGTTCGCGCGCGCCGACCAGGACATCCTCAACGCCGCCTTCATGGCGAGCGACGCGCCCTACCGCCTGCTCGGCGTCGAGGCCATGGGGCGCTTTCCCTTCATGCAACTCCTCGGGCACTCGATGATGTTCGCCAAGCCCTGGCGGCGGAACCACATCCTCGACGCGTTGAAGGGCTTCCAGCCCGACCATCCGGAGCGCGCCTTCTGGCGCTACGCCGAGGGGCCGATCCGCTCCTTCACTCCAGCGCAGTGGCGGTGGAAGCGGTTGCAGCGCCGAGTCGGGCGCCTCATCGGCTATGTGCATCGCCGCAGCCTGATCGAGTGGTGACCCGATGATGCCCGAAGCCGACGCGCCGGTGGCGGTCAGCGCCGTCGTCCCCTGCTACGACCGGATGGCGCTGCTGGAACGCACCCTCGCCGCGCTCGCCGCGCAGCGCCTGCCCGGGGGCGAGGCGCCCGAGATCGTGGTGGCCGACAACCACCCCGACGCGCCCGCCCGCGCCCTGGCGGCGCGCTTCGGCGCGGTGCATGTGGCCGCCGCGCCGCACCGCAACATCGCCGCCGCGCGCAACCGGGGCGTGGCGGCGGCGCGCGGCCGCTACATCGCCTTCATCGACGACGACGAGGCGCCCGAGCCGGGCTGCCTCGCCGCCCATTTCGCCCTGCTGGAGCGCACCGGCGCCGACGCCAGCTTCGGCCCGAAGGAGCCCGCCTTCGAGACCGGCGCGCCGCCGGAGTGGGATCCGGAGGGCCACTATTTCCGCACCGATCTCGGCCTGCCCGAGGGCGCGGTGCTCGATCCGCTGGCCTGGTGGCATGGCGGCGGGCGCGGCATGGGGGCGGGCAACTCCATGATGCGCCGCGCCACCTGCCTCGCCGGCCCCGCCCCCTTCGACGAGGTGCTGGGCCGTGCCGGCGGCGAGGACACGGAGCTGCTGTTCCGCCTCGCCCGGCAGGGGCGGCGCTTCCTCTGGTGCCCCTCGGCGCGGGTGGTGGAGATGAACCTCGCCGGCCGCCTCTCGGCCGACTACATGCGCGCGCGACTGGCGCGCAGCGCACGGCACGGGGCGATCTTCCGCGTGATGCACGCGCGGCGGCCGGTGCTGGCGCGGCTCGCGGTCTGGGGCGTCGGGCTGGGCCAGGTGGCGGTGCATGGGGCGCTCTGGGCGCTGGCGCGGGGCGGGCCGCCGGCGCGGCGGATGCGCCACCGCTTCGGCGTGGCCAAGGGGCTGGGCAAGCTCGGCCTCGGCACGGGCCTCGATTTCGTGCGGGAGGGGTGAATCATGCCAGCGGCCGCTGTTTCTGACGCCTGACGCTGCGGAGCGGCCGCTGGTATGCCTGTGTTCTGGCACGCCGCCGCCCGCCAACCCGGCGTGCGCGATACGGTCGGCATGTCATGCCGCCCGTATCACTCCCCCCGCGCCAGCCGGTCCAGCTCCGCCGCCAGGGGGGCGGCGCTGGCCTCGAAGGTGAAGTGGCGCAGCGCATGGGCGCGGGCCGCCTCCCCCAGCCGGCGGCGCAGGGCCGCATCCTCCCACAGGCGCAGGATGGCCGCGGCCAGCGCCTCCACGTCGCGGGGCGGCACCAGCAGCCCCGTCTCGCCCTCGGCCACGTAGTCCTCGCTGCCGATGCAGCGGGTGGCGACCACGGCGCGGCCCAGCATCATCGTCTCCACGATGGTGACCTGGCCCGAGGCGGTGCTGTCATTGTCCACCGGCACCACGTTCACCCGCGCGCGCTGCGCCAGGGCGTGGCAGTCCTCCAGCGTCAGGTTCGAGCGCAGCGCCACATGGGGCGGGAGGTCGAGCCCCTCCAGCGCGTGCGGGCCGGCCACGATCACCCCGGGCAGGCCGAGCCGCGCCAGCGCGCGCAGCAGCGTGGCGTAGTCGCGCCGCGCCGTGCCCATGGCCAGCACGAAGGGCGCCTCCTCCTCCTCGGGCAGGGAGGGCGCGAGGGGGCGCACCGAGAAGGGCAGAAAGACGAAACGCTCCCTGGGCAGGCTGAGCAGCGCGGCATAGGTCTCCACCTCGCGACGCGAATGCACCACGAGCCGGCCCACCCCCTTGAGCCCCGCCCGCGCCAGCCGCGCGCGCCAGCCGCCATAGGCCTGGCCCAGGTTGAAGCTCCAGCACAGGATGGGCCGCCGCCCGCCGGTGAGGCGGTTGAACAGGCCGAGAAAGACCGGAAGCTGCGGAAAGGCGGTGACGATGCCCACCGGCTGGCGCGGATCGCGCGCCGCCGCCCGCCAGCCGCGCCAGGCGTGCCGCAGATAGTCGAGCCACTGCCGCGCGCTGGTGCGCGGGCGCGAGCGGTCATGCGCGTAGTCGGCGGGGATCAGCTCGAAATCGTGCCGCGCGGCCGGGATGTGGTCCGTCATCCAGGGCATGCGGGGCGCGCGCTGCGAGGGATAGACGATCTTCCAGCGCATCCCCTCACGCCCCCCGCAGCGCGGCGAGGCTCTCGGCCAGCCCCTCCTCCAGCCCGATGCGCGGCGTCCAGCCCAGCGCGGCCTGCGCCTTGTCCCACGGGTAGGTGGCGCGGCGGCGGAACAGGGCCAGCTCTCCGGCACCCGGGGCCTCGCGCAGCGCCGCCGGCAGCAGCGGCGCGAGCGGCGGCAGGGCGCGCGCCAGCGCCTTCACCGGCAGGGCGAGCCGCGCCCGCCAGGCGAGTTCCCCGGGCGAAAAGGGCCGGGGCGCAAGGCCGAGGCCGGCCGCCAGCCGCGCGAGATAGTCGTTCCAGGACAGCGGCGTCGGCCCGCCCAGATTGTAGGCGCCTGGCGGCCCGGCGAGGGCGAGGGCGATGGCCTCGGCCACGTCGCGCACATGCACGAGGTCGGCGAGGCCCTCGCCCGCCGCGCCCATGGGCCCCAGCGCCCCCACCGCGAGCCGCCGCGCCATCCGCCCGATCCAGAGCGGGTCGCCGGGGCCATAGACCAGGGCGGGGCGGAGGATGACGGGATCGAGATCGGGCGCGGCCTCGACCAGCGCCTCGGCCTCGGCCTTCCAGCGGCCATAGCCGGAATCGGCGGGGGCGCGGGGCGCATCCTCGCGCACCGCCCCCTCGGCCGCGCCATAGACGGCGACGGAGCTGAGATGCACGAAGCGCCGCACCCCCGCGGCGCGGGCCGCGGCGAGGAGGTTGGCCGTGCCTTCCAGGATGCTCGCCCGCCCGTCCACCGCGGCGTGGACCACCGCCTCCACCCCCGCCAGCGCCGGGGGAAGCGTCTCGGGCCGCGTCACGTCGAGGCCGCTGCGGCGCGAGGCGGCGATGACGGCGTGCGCGTGCGCGATCCGCGCGCAGGCGGCGCGGCCGATGAAGCCATGCCCGCCGGTCACCAGCACGCGCATCAGCCCGGCCCCCCGCGCAGGAAGAGCCGCCAGGGCGAGACGGGCCCGCCGCCCGCCGGCAGCGCGTAGAGCCCCATCAGCGCGCGCCAGCGCAGCTTGCCCAGCGCCGAGGCGAGGGCGAGCCGCCGCGCCGGGCGGTCCGGCGGCCGCGCCAGGGCGAGGCGCAGCGCCGCCAGCCCCGCCTGCACCGCCCCGGTGAGGAGCAGCCGGGCCTCCGTCAGCCGCGGCGTCGGGCTGTTCTTGCGCGTCACCGCCACGAAGACCTGCCCGCCGGTGAAGGCGCGCAGCAGCGCGTAATCGAGCCCCTGGCGCGAGGCGGGCACCCATTCGCCCACCGGAAAGCCGGTGCGCCAGAGGAAGCGCGCGCCGCGCCGCTCGGCGCGCAGGAACAGGTCCAGATCCTCGCCGCCGCTGCGGCCGAAGGCGGGGTCGAAGGGCTCGGGATCGGCGAGGCAGGCGGCGCGGTTCAGCACCGCGTTCGCCGCCCCCATGACCGCGCGGCGCGAGCGGCGCGGCCCGCCGACGAAGACGCGCGCCCCATCGGGCAGCCCCGTCTCGCGCGAGAAGAAGCGGCCCTCCGGATCGAAGGGCGGCGGCGCGCCGCCCTCGTAGCGCGCGCGCACGGGGCCGAAGAAGCCCTCGGCCCCGCCCGCGGCGATGGCCTCCAGCACCCCGCCCACCCAGTCGTTCAGCAGTTCCGAATCGTCGTCGAGGAAGGCGACCCAGGGGGCGCTGCCCGCCGCCACGCCGGCGTTGCGCGCGACCGAGATGGAGGACGGCTGCGCGTGCCGGACGAGGAGGCCGGGCAGCAGCCCCTCCCGCAGCGTGGCGAGCAGGGGCAGCGCCCCGGCCTCCGGGCTGTTGTCCACCACCACCACCTCCACCGGCCGGCCGGCGCACAGCGGCGCCAGCGCGCGCAGCAGCGCCTCCAGCGGGCCGTTGCGGCGGAAGGTGCAGATCACGACGGAGAGCAGCGGCGGGGCCGCGTCGGTCATGGCGGAAGGCGTGCTCCAGGCGGGCCGCGAGGATCGCCGGGATGCGGCGGGGCTGACAACCATGGCTGGGCGGGGCGGGGCGCGCGCGGCATGATGCGGGCGGAGGCGATGGGCATGCTCGATCGGCTGCGGCGGCGATGGCGGGGGGAGCTGGCGAAGCGCGCCGCGCGCTTCCCGGCGGTGTTGCGGCTGGACCGGCCCACCCTCTCCGTCACCTTCGACGATTTCCACGCCACCTCCGCCGAGACCGGCGCGGCGGTGCTGGAGGCCGCGGGGGTGCGCGGCAGCTTCTACGTCAATGGCGGAACGATCGGCGGGATGGGCGAGCTCGGCCCCTGCGGCGACGCGGCGCGGCTGCGCGCCCTGCACGCGGCGGGGCACGAGATCGGCTGCCATACCTTCTCCCACGCCGACCTGTTCCGGCTGGACGCGGCCGGCATCGGCGCGGAGATGGACCGCAACGCCGCCTGGCTGGCCGAACAACTGGGAGAGCGGCCGCGCAGCTTCGCCTACCCCTATGGCCGCACGCCGCTGCGGGCGAAGCGCGCGGCCATGGCGCGCTACCGCGCCGTGCGCGGCGTGCAGCCGGGCCTGAACGAGGGCGAGATCGACCTCGCCTACATCCGCGCCGCGCCGCTGGAGAGCGCGCGGCGAGACCGGGAACTGCTGTCGCGCCTCGTCGAGGAGGCGGCGCGCCGGCGCGCCTGGCTCGTGCTCTACGCCCATGACGTGCAGCCCGAGCCCGGCCCCTATGGGGTGACGCCCGAGGATCTCGACTGGGTGGTGCGCGCGGCGCTGGCCGCGGGCTGCGCGGTGCGGCCGCTGGGCGAGGTGGCGGCGGGGCCGTGAGCGGGGCGGCGGCGGCGGGCGACGCCATGGGCCGGGCGGAGAGCGGCCGCCTCGGCCTGCTCTTCTGCGCCTTCGGCCTCTACTACTACCTCGACGCGCAGATTCCCTTCCTGCGCCAGGCGGAGGGGGTGACGGCGGGCTCCGATCCGGTGAACGCCGCGGTGCAGCTTCTGCTGCTGGCGGCGGGGCTGGGCTATGCGCTGCGCCACGCGCGCGCCATGGGCGAGACGCTGCGCGACGCGCTGCCCTTCCTCGCGCTGCTCGGGCTGGCGCTGCTCTCGGTGCTGTGGTCCCAGGCGCCGGGGGCGACCTTCCGGCGCTGCGTGGGGCTGGCCACGCAGTTCCTCTTCGCCTTCCTGCTGTTCCGCCACCTCGGCTTCGCCGCCTTCCAGCGCCTGACGCTGGCCGTGGTGCTGGCGGCGGGCGGCATGAGCCTGGTCACCGCGGCGCTCGACCCCGCCACCGGCTTCGACACGGGCGACTACGCGAACGCGGTGCGCGGCGTGTTCCTGCAGAAGAACAATTTCGGGGGCGCGCTGCTCGCGGGCGTCTTCGCGCTGTCCTACCTGGTGCTGCGGCGCGGCGCGGCGGGCTGGCGGGATGCGGCGGCGGCGCTGCTGCTGCTCGGGCTGCTCGCCCTCTCGCGCTCGGCCACCTCGGCGGTGCTGGCGCTGCTGGTGATGGGCCTCACGGCGCTGCTGCTCGCGCTCCGGCGCGGCGGCCTGGCGGCCGGGCTCGCGCTGGTGGGCGCGGGGGCGGGGGTGACGCTCGCGCTGGTTTTCATCGCGGCCTTCGGGGCGGAGGGCGTCTTCGCGCTGCTCGGCCGCGACGAGACGCTGACAGGGCGCACCGATGTGTGGCAGGCGGTGGACCGCGCCATCGCCGAGCGCCCCTGGCTCGGCCATGGCTTCGCCGCCTTCTGGGTGGCCGGCGCCCGGCCCATGGAGCTGATCTGGCTGGAGCTGGGCTGGCCCGCGCCCGACTCCCACCACGGGCTGCGCGACATCGCGCTGCAGCTCGGCCTGCTCGGGCAGGCGGCGGTGCTGCTGGTGGCGGGGGCGACCGCGCTGGTCGCGCTCGCGCGGCTCGGCGGGCCGCGGCGGGCGCTGGCGCTCTGGACGCTGATGGTGCTGCTGGCCGCCGCCATCCGCGCGCAGACCGAGGCGAACCTGCTGCGCGGGGATTTCCTGCTGCTGGCCTGGATCATGGCCTGGCTCGCCCTCGTCAGCCGCCAGGGCGAGGGCGCGCCGGGGTCAGGCCGAGGCGCGTAGCGGCGCCGCCCCCTCGCGCGCCAGCAGGGCGGAGAGCATCCGGCGCATCAGCACGCCGGGCCGGTCGCTCGGCATGTTGTACTCGCGCCCGGCCTGATCGAGCGGCACCTCGGGGTCGGTGCTTTCGAGGATGTCGCGGTCCTCCTCCGTCACCAGCCGGTCGAAGGCGATCACGTCGGCGGCCTTGGCGTCGGCCTCGGTGTCGTTGCGGTAGACGAACTGGACGATCTGGCTGCGGGCGTCGTCGATCGGCGTGGCCGCGGTGACGATGCTGTGCGAGAGCCCGTTGGGGTAGCGGATGCGCAGCTTGCGCAGGAAGGGCATGTACCAGCGGCCGCGCATGGAGCGCACCGTGGTGTCGCTCTCCATCTTCAGCACCTTCTTCTGGATGTCCGGGTTGCGGACCGGCACCTCGGTCAGCATCAGGAAGCCGTCGGGGTGTTCCTCGATCTCGAGCTTCGCGGGCTCGGGGTGGCCCTGGTCGCCGAAGCTCGCGCGGTGCACGAAGGAGAAGTGCGCGTTGTCGAAGCTGTTCTCCATCACGCGCAGCCCGGCGCAGTTCCACACCTCGTAGAACTCGTCGATGCGGCGGAAGCCCTCCGCCTCCTCCTCGAAATCGGGGATGGGAAAGAGCGGCTCCTCCAGCGCGCCCCAGAGATAGCCGTAGCGCGCGGCGGCGTGGAAGGCGCGGCTGCCCATGCGCCCGGCGTTCTGCCGCTCGGGCGGGAGCTGCGGGATGCGGAGCACGCGCCCGTCGCGCCCGAACTCCCAGCCGTGATAGCCGCAGGCGAGGCGGCCATCCTGGTAGAAGCCCTTGGAGAGCTTCGCCGTGCGGTGGCAGCAGCGGTCCTCCATCACGGCCGGCTCGCCTTCGCCGTCGAGCCAGAGCACGAGATCCTGGCCGAGCAGGCGGAAGGGCTTCGGCCCATCCGCCAGCATCGAGAGCGGCATGAGCGGATACCAGAAGCGGCGCAGCAGCGGCGTGGCGGTGGCGAGCATGGGGTGGCCTCCTCGGGCGCGAGCCTAGCGCGGGCGCGGGCGGCAGGGGCGCGGAGAGTGGCGCGGGACTCGGCGGGCCGTGGCCGGTTCTGCCGCCGTCTTGGGCAGCCCCGCCCGCCCCGCGCGCAGCCGGCCGCCTCGCGCCCGGGCGCGGGCCGCCCGCGCGCTGCTAGAGAGGCGGCGTGACAGGAGGCCCCGCCATGCATCGCCGCACCGCCCTTCGCCTCGCCGCCCTCTCGCCGCTCGCCGCGCCCGCGGTCCAGGCGCAGAACCTCGTCAACGTGCGCTTCTCGCTCGACTGGGCCTTCCAGGGCCCGCAGGCCGCCTTCCTGGTGGCGCTGGAGCGCGGGCATTTCCGGCGCGAGGGGCTGAACGTGACGATGGAGCGCGGCTTCGGCTCCGGCGATGTGCCGGTGAAGATCCTCGGCGGGGCCTTCGACGTGGGGGTGGCCGACATCAACCCCTCCATCCGCATCCGGCTGGAGAACCCGCAGGCCGACATCTTCTCGCCCTTCCTGATCTACGACGCCACCGCGCTGGCGGCGATGACGCTGCGGCGCGAGAATATCGCCCACCCGCGCGACCTCGCGGGCAAGACCATCGCCGCGCCGGACGCCGATGCGGGCCGCCAGCTCTTTCCCGCCTTCGCCAAGGCGGCGGGCTTCGACGCCGCGAGCGTGCGCTGGATGTCGGTGGCGCCGCCCCTGCGCGAGCCGATGCTGGCGCAGGGCCGCGCGAACGCCATCACGGGCTTCATCACCTCGGGCATCTTCTCGCTGCGCGGCCTCGGCATCCCCGAGCAGGACATCGTGACCTTCCGCTACAACGAATACGGCGCGGATTTCTTCGCCACCTCGCTGCTGACGACGCGGCGCTGGGCCGAGGCGAACCCCCAGGCGGTGACGGGGCTGATCCGCGGCCTGGTGCGCGCGCAATACGAATCGCTGAACGACACGGCCGGCGCCATCGAGGTGCTGCGCCGGCGCGAGCCGCTGACCGACGTGCCGCTCGAGACGGCGCGGCTGCGCATGGCGCTGGAGCAGCTCACCTTCACCCCCCATGTCCGCGCCAACGGCTTCGGCCAGGTGGACACGGCGCGGCTGCAGCGCGGGATCGACATGGTGCGCGAGGCCTTCAACATCGCCCGCCCCATGGCCTGGAACGAGATCTACGATCCGCGCTACCTCCCTCCGGCATCCGACCTGAGGGCCTGAACCCCGCATGAGTCTTCCCACGCGCTTCTGGCGCGAGCTGCCCTGGACCGCCTTCGGCGCCCTGCCGGAGGACACGGTGGCCGTGCTGCCCGTGGCCGCCATCGAGCAGCACGGCCCGCACTTGCCCGTCGCGGTGGACGCGGTGCTGAACGAGGGCGTGCTGGCCCGCGTGCTGGAGCGCCTGCCCGCCGAGTTCCCCGTGCTGGTGCTGCCCACCCAGGCGGTGGGCTGCTCGGTGGAGCATCTGCGCTTCCCCGGCACCCTGACCTCCACGCCCGAGACGCTGATCGCGCTCTGGACCGAGATCGGCCATTCCGTGGCGCGCGCGGGGGTGAAGCGGCTGGTGCTGCTGAACAGCCATGGCGGGCAGCTCCAGATCATGGACATCGTGGCGCGGCGGCTGCGCATCGAGGCCGGCCTGTTCTGCGTCGGCGCCATGTGGTCGCGCTTCGGCATGCCGCCCGGTCTCGTGCCGCCGCTGGAGGCGCGCTACGGCATCCACGCCGGCTTCGTGGAAACGAGCGCCATGCTCGCCCTGCGGCCCGATCTCGTGGACATGACCAAGGCGCGCGATTTCCCCTCCGCCTGGATGGTGGCGGAGAACGCCGCGCCGCACCTTGTTCCGGGCGGCGGCGCGGCCATCGCATGGCAGGCGCAGGACCTCAACGCCGCCGGCGCGGTGGGCGACGCCGCACGCGCCACGGCCGAGGCGGGCGAGGCCATCCTGGACCATGCGGCTGGGAAGATCGCCGCGATGCTGGAGGAGGTGCGGCGCTTCGACATCGCCGCCTGGCTCGGCGCCGCGCCCCATGCGTGACATCGCCGCGCTGAAGGCGGCGCTGGGCGATGTGCCCCACGACGACGACCGCGCCCTGCTGCGGCTGAAGAGCCGCGACTTCTACTGGTACAGCCCCATCCTCAAGCAGCGCCTGGACGGCAAGGCGGCCGAGCTCTGGGCCCAGCCGCGCAGCGAGGCGGAGGTGCTGCGCGTGCTCGCCGTCGCGCGCGCCCAGGGCGTTCCGGTGACGGTGCGCGGCGGCGCCACCGGCAACTACGGGCAATGCGTGCCGCTCGAGGGCGGCGTGCTGCTCGACATGACGGCCATGGCCGCGCCCGTCGCGCTGGAGGAAGGCGTGCTGGAGGCGGAGGCGGGCGCGAAGCTCATCGACCTCGACCTCTGGGCGCGGGAGCGCGGCTTCGAGCTGCGGCTCTGGCCCAGCACCAAGCGCAGCGCCACCATCGGCGGCTTCGTGGCCGGCGGCGGCGCGGGGGTGGGCGGCATCGCGCACGGCACGATGCGCGAGCGCGGCAACCTCAACGGCGTGCGGGTGGCCACCATGCAGGATCCGCCGGCCATCCTCGATCTCTCGGGCGATGCGGCGAATCCGGTGAACCGCACCTATGGCACCACGGGCGTGATCACGCGGGTGCGGATTCCGCTGGCGCCCGCCCAGCCCTGGCGCGACGTGGCGCTCGCCTTTCCCGATTTCGGCGCGGCGCTGCGCTTCGCCCAGGCGCTGGCGCTGGCCGATGGCGTGGCCAAGAAGATGTGCGCGGCCTTCCAGCCCGTCTTCGCGCCATTCTTCCGCGGCCTCGCGGAGCGCGTGCCGCAGGGGCGGGCCTTCGTCCTCGCCATGGTCACGCCCGCGGGCATGATCGCGCTGCGGGACATGGCGCGCGAGCACGGCGGCGCGCTGGTGGCCGAGCAGGAGACGCTGGCCGCCGAGCGCGACCCCGACGCCACGCCCTTCTACGAATACTGCTGGAACCACACCACGCTGCAGGTGCTGAAGAAGGATCGCGGCGTGACCTACCTGCAATGCCGCTTCCCCTTCGAGGGCACCGTCGAGGCGGTGGAGGCCGCCACCGCCCTCTTCCCCGAGGAGGTGTGGATGCACACCGAATGCGTGCGCTTCGGCGGCCGGCCGACCATGACGGCGCTGCCCGTGATCCGCTGGCGCGGGGCCGAGCGCCTGGCCGAGATCATGGCCGGCTTCGAGGCGCTCGGCATCGGCATCGCCAACCCGCATGTGTTCACCATCGAGGAGGGCTCCGGCTACCGCCGCGTGCCGGGCGACCAGCTCGGCTTCAAGCGGAGGACGGACCCGCTCGGCCTGCTCAACCCCGGCAAGATGCGGGACTTCACCCCCGCCGAGGACGACGCCGCATGAGCCACGACATCGCCGGCCTGATGGCCGCGCTGCCCGACATCGACTGGATCACCGACCCCGCGCTGGTGCGCCAGAAATCGCGCGACTTCTTCTGGTACAGCCCCGTGCTCAAGCGCCAGTTGAACGGCGCGAAGGGCGATGCGGTGGCGCTGCCGCGCAGCGAGGAGGAGGTGATCGCGCTCCTCGCCGCCTGCCATGCGCGGCGCATCCCCGTCACGCCGCGCGGCGCGGGCACGGGCAACTACGGCCAGGCCATGCCGCTGGAGGGCGGCGTGGTGCTCGACCTCTCCGGGATGAACCGGGTGCTCTGGGCGAAGCCCGGGCTGGTGCGCGCGCAGGCGGGGGCGAAGCTGATCGACATCGACCGCCACACCCGCGCGGCGGTGGGCGGCGAGCTGCGCTTCCATCCCTCCACGAAGCGCACCGCCACCATCGGCGGCTTCATCGCCGGCGGCAGTTCGGGCATCGGCTCCTGCACCTGGGGAATCCTGCGCGAGCCGGGCAATGTGCTCGGCCTGCGCGTGGTGACGATGGAAGCCTCGCCGCGCGTGCTGGAGCTGCGCGGGACGGAGATCGAGAAGGCCAACCACGCCTATGGCACCAACGGCGTGATCACCGAGGTGGAGATGCCGCTGGCTCCCGCCGAGGACTGGGTGGACATGATCTGGAGCTTCCCGAGCTTCATGGACGCGGCGCGCTTCGGCGATGCGCTGACGCGCATGGACGGGGTGGTGAAGAAGCTCGTCTGCGTGCTCGACGCGCCCATCCCGCAGCGGCACTTCAAGGCCTATGAGGGGCTGATCCCCGAGGGCGAGGCGGTGGTGCTCGGCATGCTCGCCCCGCCCTACATCGAGACGGTGGCGCCCGTGGTCGCGCGCCACAAGGGCGCGGAGCGGCTTCGCATCCGCACCGAGGACGCCGCGGCGCCCGCCTACGAACATTCCTGGAACCACACCACGCTGCAGGTGCTCAAGACCGACCGGAGCATCACCTATCTGCAGACGCTCTTCGCCGCGCCCCACCACCTCGCGCTGGTCGAGAAGATGCACGCGCTGTTCGGCGAGGAGGTGCCCATGCACCTCGAGTTCGTGCGCTTCGGCGGCGAGGTCTGCTGCTTCGGCCTGCAGCTCCTGCGCTTCACCACCGAGGAGCGCCTGGCCGAGATCATCCGCCTCCACGAGGACGCCGGCGCGCCCATCTTCAACCCGCACGCCTATACGCTGGAGGAGGGCGGCATGAAGCATGTGGACGCCACGCAGCTCGCCTTCAAGCGCGAGGCGGACCCGCTCGGCCTGCTCAACCCGGGCAAGATGATCGCCTGGGAGGATCCTGACTGGACGCCCGCGCGCCCGCGCAAGGTCTATCTGTTCGGCGAAGCGCCGGAGGTGGAGGAAATCCTCGAGTAGCTCACCACCGCGCGAAGCCGCGCTCCACCCGCGCCAGGAAGGCCTCGCGCTGCGCCGGCGTGGCGCGGTTCATGTCGTAGAGCGCGTGGTATTCCACCTTCGCGCGCCCGGCGTTGAGCAGGCGCAGATAGCGCGTCACCGCCTTGCGCGGCGGGTCGCCCACCATCCAGGCCGTCCAGCGCGGACGCCCGTAGGTGACCACGCCCGCGATGCGCCTCAGATGCGTCAGCGCCGGGCGCGCCACCCCGTCCACCAGCTCGAAGGAGACGCCGGGCAGCAGCACCCGGTCCATCCAGCCCTTGAGCATGGCCGGCAGCGAGAAGCACCAGGTGGGATAGACCAGCACCAGCGCCTCGGCGCGCTGCAGCCGCTCCACATGGCCCGCCACATGCGCGCGGTTCAGCGCGGGGTCGTGGTAGTTGCGGCGCTCCTCGGCGCTCAGCACGGGGTCGAAGCCCTCGGCGTAGAGGTCGCAATCGTCCACCTCGTGCCCGGCGGCGCGCAGGCCCTTCAGCACCGCGGCATGGGTGGCGGCGTTGAAGCTCTCGGGCAGGGGATGCGAGAAGAGGACGAGGACACGCATCAGAAGGGGCTCCGCGCATGCGCGTGCTGATGGTCTACTGCCACCCGCGCGAGGACAGTTTCTGCGCCGCGCTGCGCGATGCGGCGCTGGAGGCGCTGCGCGCGAAGGGCCACGAGGTGGAGCTGCGCGACCTCTACGCCGAGGGCTTCGACCCGGTGCTCAGCGCCGAGGAGCGCGGCGTCTATCACGACCTCGCGCGCAACACGACGGGCATCGAGGCGGAGGTGGCGCAGCTCCGGCGCGCCGAGGCGCTGCTGCTGGTCTATCCCACCTGGTGGTACGGGATGCCGGCCATGCTCAAGGGCTGGTTCGACCGCGTCTGGGTGCCGGGCGTCACCTTCACGCTCGGCGCGGGCGCGATCGAGCCGCGGCTGACCAACATCCGCCGCCTGGGCGTGGTCACGACCTACGGCTCGCCCTGGTGGCTGCTCCTCTACCTGGGCTGGCCCGACCGGCGCGTGATCGCGGGCGGGGTGCGCCGGCTGATGGCGAAGGGGTGCCGGGTGGACTGGCTCTCGCTGAACCGCATGGACCATCGCGGCCAGGCCGAGCGCGAGCGGTTCATCCTCACGGTGAAGCGGCGCCTCTCGGCCTGGTGAGGTCATCCCACCGCGCCCGCGAAGAGCGGATCGAGCTCGCGGTGATCGGGCGGCGTCGCGTCCAGCACGCGGCCCTCGCGCAGCACGATGCGGTCGGCCTGCGGGCGCGCCAGCCACTCCGTCATCCCGCGCGCGCGGAAGATCACGAGATCGGCCGGCGCGCCGGCGCGGATCACGCCGGCCCCGATCCCCATGGCGCGCGCGGGGTTGCGCCCCGCCGTGGCGGCCCAGCCGGCCGGCGGATGGTCGAGGTGGAGGATGCGCGTGGCCTCGCGGAACACCTCCGCCATGTCGAGGTCGCCATAGGCGTAGAAGGGGTCGCGCGTGTTGTCGGAGGCGACGGAGACGTTGATCCCCGCCGCGCGCATCTCGTGCAGCAGCGTCACGCCGCGCCAGCGCGGGGTGCGGCCGGGCGCGCGGTCCTGCAGATACATGTTGCACAGGGGCAGGCTCACCACGTCGAGCCCCGCCTCGGCCACGCGCGCGATGGTCTCGCGCGCGAAGGCCTCGGGCTGCACGGCGAGGGAGCAGCAGTGGCCCACCTGGATGCGCCCCTTGAAGCGGCGGCGCAGCGCCACCAGCGCGATCTCGCGCAGGCCGCGCGCCCCCTGCTCGCCGCTTTCGTCCACATGCAGGTCGAGATCGAGGCCGCGCGCCTCGGCCAGCGCGAAGAAGCGCTCGAGCATCGGCACGTAGTCGGGCGGCAGCGCGTCGTGCACCCCGCCCGAGAGCCGCGTGACCATGCCGAGCACGCCGCCCGATTCCGCCACGAGATCGGCCAGCTCCTCGCCCTCCGGCCCGGCGAAGCGGTCGAGCGGCGCGATGGAGACCATCTGGATGGCGATGCGCCCCGCCCAGGCTTCGCGCAGCTCGCGGAACACGCGCCAGGTGGTGTGCGCGTGCGGCAGGTAGCTGTCGAGGTGGGTGCGGATGGCGACCGTGCCGTGCGCCAGCGCGCAGCGCAGGGCGAAATCGGCGCGGGCGGCGATGTCCTCGGCCGTCCAGGCCGCGCCGCGGTCGCGCGTCACGGCCTCCAGCGCGCCGGCGAAATCCCCGGTGGCGTTGGCCATGCGCGGCCAGATATGGCCCTTGTCGAGATGCGTGTGCGCGTCCACGAAGCCGGGCCAGAGCTGCCCGCCGTCGAGCGGGACGCCCTCCTCCGCGCTGCCGGCGGGGGCGAGGGCGGCGATGCGCCCCTCCTCGATCCGTACGTCCAGGCGCAGCAGGTCCTGCGCGTCGGGGCGGGCGGGCGCGCCCTCGGCGAGGCTCGCCGGCACCCGCGCATCCCGCAGCCAGAAGCGCGCGCCGGCCTGCCGCAGCGCCGCGCGCAGGGCCTCCATCATCGCGGCTCTCCCGCCTGGGCGCTCTCGTGCCAGCGCCGCAGCAGCAGGTGCGAGAGCAGCGAGAGCGCGAGGAAG
The DNA here is from genome assembly GCA_046291055.1 of Roseococcus sp. GTDB lineage: Bacteria > Pseudomonadota > Alphaproteobacteria > Acetobacterales > Acetobacteraceae > Roseococcus. The sequence continues at coordinate 6,423 of JBKBSR010000005.1, read as the reverse complement.
ATGGCGATGCCCGTGCCGGAGACGAGCACCAGCGCGGCGAACATGCGCGGGATCTGGAGCTGGTAGCCCGCCTCCAGGATGCGGTAGGCGAGGCCCGAGGCCCGCCCGCCCGTGCCCGCCACGAACTCCGCCACGATGGCGCCGATCAGCGCGAGCCCGCCCGAGATGCGCAGCCCCGCCAGGAAGTAGGGCATGGCCGAGGGCAGCTTCAGCCGCCACAGCACCTGCCAGCGCGAGGCGCCGTAGAGGCGGAACAGGTCCTCGAGGTTGCGGTCGGTGCTGTTCAGCCCGACCGTGGTGTTGGAGAGGATGGGGAAGAAGGCCACGATCCAGGCGCAGATCAGCAGCGCCGCGCGCACATCGTCCACCCAGATGATGATGAGCGGCGCGATGGCGACGATGGGCGTCACCTGCAGCACCACCGCGTAGGGAAAGAGGCTCATCTCCACCACGCGCGACTGCGCGAAGAGCACCGCGAGCAGCAGCCCGAGCGAGGCCGCCACCGCCAGCGCGGCGAAGGTGATCTGCAGCGTCACCAGCAGCGAGACGGAGAGCGAGGACCAGTCCCGCGCGAGCGTCTGCGCGATCAGCACGGGCCCGGGCAGGATGAAGGGCGGCACCTCGTTCGCGCGCACCGCCCATTCCCAGCCCGCGAGGAACAGGAAGCCGAGCAGGGTGGGCGCGAGCCAGCGCAGCAGCCGGGCGGCCCCCATCACGCGCCCTCCATCGCCTCGGCCAGCGCGTGGCTCACCTCGCGGCAATGCGCGGCGTAGGTGGCGGAGGTGCGGAACTCCGGCGCCGCGCGGTCCTCGGCCGGCACGGAGAGCTCGCGCACGATGCGGCCCGGGCGCGGGGCCATGACGACGATGCGCTCGGCCAGGAAGACGCTCTCGAAGACGGAATGGGTCACGAAGATCACCGTGAAGCGCTCGGCGCGCCAGAGATCGAGCAGATCGGCGTTGAGGCGGAAGCGCGTGATCTCGTCCAGCGCCGCGAAGGGCTCGTCCATCAGCAGCAGGCGCGGCTTCGTCACCAGGGCGCGGGCGATGGAGACGCGCATCTTCATCCCGCCCGAGAGGGCGCGCGGATAGGCGTGCTCGAAGCCCGAGAGCTCCACGCGGGCCAGCATCTCGGCCGCGCGCGCCTCGGCCTCGCGCCGCGGCGTGCCGGCGAGCTCGAGCGGAAGTGCGACGTTGCGCAGCGCGCTGGCCCAGGGCATCAGCGTCGGCTCCTGGAAGACGAAGCCGATGCTGCGCCGCGCGGCCGCATCCGCGGGGAAGTCGAGCGCGCCCTCGCTCGCGGGGGTCAGCCCCGCGATCATGCGCAACAGCGTGGACTTCCCGCAGCCCGAGGGGCCGAGGAGGGCCAGGAAATCCCCGCGCGCGATGTCGAGGTCCACGCCCTGCACCGCCAGCGTGCCGGTGGCGTAGCGCTTGGCCACGCCGCGCAGCGAGACGAGCGGCGGGCTGGCGGAGGAGTCGAACGGGCTCAGCTCAGCCCCACCCGCTTGTTGACGAAGCGCAGGTCGTAGGCGCGGCGGAAATCCATGCCCGGCGGATTGACGCCCGCATCGCGCGTCGCGTTGTAGAAGCTCTCCCAGCGCGCGTCGGTCATCGCGCCGATGCCCAGCCGCTCCGCGTCGCCGCTCATCACGATGCCCATCTCGTTCATCACGCGGATGGCGTAGTCGATGCGCTCCTGCGTCATCTCCGGGTTGTCGCGCATGATGAGGCGGTTGGCGCCCTCGATGTCCTGGCGGCGCATGTACTGCGTCCAGCCCTCGATGGTGGCGTTGACGAAGCGCTGCAGAAGGTCGCCGCGCTCCTCCACCATGCGGCGGCTGACGTTGATGGTGCAGTTGTAGTTCTCGTAGCCCGCATCCGCGATGAGGAAGACGCGCGGCCGCGCCCCGGCCTGGATGGCGCTGAAGGGCTCGGAGCTGAGGAAGCCCTGCTGGATGGCCATGCGGTCGGCCAGCCAGGGCTGGATGTTGAAGGTGTAGGGGCGGATCTGCTCGTCGGTGAAGCCGAAGCGGGCGCGCAGGAAGGGCCAGTAGGTGGTGCGGCCCGCCGCGCCCACCAGGATGGGGCGGCCGCGCATGTCCTCGAAGCGGGTGATGCCGTTGCCCTCATGCGTCATCAGGATCTGCGGATCCTTCTGGAAGATCGCGCCGATGCACAGGAAGGGGATGTTCTCGCGCACGAAGTTCAGCGCCTGGAAGCCGTTGCCCATGATGGCGTCCACCCGGCCGGCGATCAGGAGCTGGGCGGGGTTCTGCTGCGGCCCGCCCATGCGGATCTCGCACTCGATGCCGTGGCGGCGGTAGATGCCGGCCGCCACCGCCTGGTAATAGCCGCCATGCTCGGCCTGGGCGCGCCAGTCCGTCTGGAAGGTGATGCGGTCGAGCTGCTGCGCGTAGGGCACGCGCGCCCCGGGCACCGCGGCCAGCGAGAGGGCCACGCCGCCGCCGAGCAGCGCGCGCCGTTCGATCCGGTAACGAGTGCGCATCCTGTTCCTCCATCGCGCCTGTGGCGCAGCATGTGGGGGCCGGCGGGCCGGGCGGAAGCAGCTAGCCGGGCCATGGCCGGGGGTGCAAGCGCCTGGACTGCCCGCGCGCGCGGCGGCTCTGCCCAGGCCGCGGGCAGCCGCGTTCAGGCCAGCCGCGCCGCGAGCTCCGTCAGCGAGGCCACGCGCTCCGCCCCGTGCGCCGCGGCGTCATGCAGCGCGCCCCAGAGGCCGCGCGGCAGGAAGAGGGCACGCAGCCCGGCGGCGCGGGCGGGGGCCACGTCATTGTCCAGCCGGTCGCCCACATAGGCGATCCGTTCGGCCGGCGCGCCGGCGGCCGCCATCACCCGCGCGAAGAAGCCCGCATCGGGCTTGGCCACGCCCCAGATGGCCGAGGTGGCGATGAAATCCGCCCCCAGCCCCAGTGCGCCCAGCGCCTCGGCCACGCCGGGGGGCTGGTTGCCCGCGATGCCGATGCGCAAGCCGGCGCGGCGCAGCGCGGCGAAGGCGGGGCGCACATCGGGGTAGAGGTCGGCCTCCTCCGGGATTTCCAGGGCGGCGAGGCGCGCGCGCTCCGCGCGGATGTCGAGGCCGGGCGCCAGCGCCCGCACCGTGCCGCCGATGCCCCTGCCGGCGGCGATGCCCGCGCGCAGGGCCGCCAGGAACTGCGCCTCCGGCATGCCCAGCAGCGCCGCCCAGCCGCGCCAGAGCCGCGCCTCGTCGACGAGCACGCCGCCCACGTCGAACACCACCCAGCGCACGCCGCCGCCCTGCATGGCGGGCAGCTTCGCCATGCGGCGCGGCGCGCACAAGCGGGTTGACCCGCGGGCCCGGGCTTCCCAAGCTTTCTGCCGAAGCATGAACACGCCCCTCACGCCGGGCATTCCGCCCATCGCCGCCGCCTCGGGGCTCGACCAGCGGGCCACCGCGGTGCTGCGCGAACTCATCGAGGTCTATGTCCAGACCGGCGAGCCGGTGGGCAGCCGCACCCTTTCGCGCCGGCTGCCGCTCAACCTCTCGCCCGCCTCCATCCGCAACGTCATGGCGGATCTGGAGGAGGCGGGGCTGCTCTACGCGCCGCACACCTCCGCCGGCCGGCTGCCGACCGAGCGCGGCCTGCGCCTCTTCGTGGACGGGCTGCTGGAATTCGGCGACCTCTCGGAGGAGGAGCGCGAGGCCATCGCCGCGCGCTGCGCCGCGCATGGCCGTTCGCTGCAGGAAACCCTGGCCGAGGCGGGGCAGATGCTCTCGGGCCTCGCCGGGGCGGCGGGCCTCGTCGTCGCGCCCAAGGGCGAGGCGCCGCTGCGTCACATCGAGTTCGTCCCCCTCGGCCCCGGCCGCGCCCTGGTGGTGCTGGTGCAGGGCGATGGCCGGGTGGAGAACCGCGTCATCGAAATGCCCGAGGGCCTGCCGGCCTCGGCGCTGGTGGAGGCGGGCAACTATCTCAACACCCGCCTCGCCGGCCGCACGCTCGAGGAGGCGCGCGGCCTGGTGGCCGAGGAGATCGCCGCCAACCGCACCGCGCTGGACGCGCTCACCACCCAGGTGATCGAGGCGGGGCTCGCCACCTGGGCCGGCGGCGGGGCGGGCGCGCTGATCCTGCGCGGCCAGGCGCGGCTGCTCGAGAACATCGAGAACCTGGCCCGGGTGCAGGAAATCCAGGCCCTGTTCGAGCGGCTGGAGGCGCAGGAGACCACGCTGCGCCTGCTCGAACTCGCCCAGCGCGGCGAGGGGGTGCAGATCTTCATCGGCGCGGAGAGCGGGCTGTTCTCCAGCGCCGGCCTCTCGGTGGTGGTGGCCCCCTTCCGCAACGGGCAGGAGCGCATCGTCGGCGCCATCGGCGTGATCGGCCCCTCGCGGCTGAACTACGGCAAGGTGATCCCGGTGGTGGACTACACCGCGCGGGTGATCGGCCGGCTGCTGGGTTGATCGCGCCCCCGCCGCCGACTACCTGAACGCCATGACCACCGATCCGAACACGCCGCCGCCCGAGGCCGCGCCCGCCGAGCCCGCGCCCCCGGCCGAGCCCACGCCCGAACAGCGCATCGCCGCGCTGGAGGCCGAGCTCGCCGAGATGCGCGACCGCTGGCTGCGCGCCGAGGCGGAGGTGCAGAACACCCGCCACCGCGCCCGCGACGAGGTGGAGAAGGCGCGCAACTTCGCCATCCAGAAATTCGCCGCCGATCTCGTGGAGGCCGCCGAGAACCTGCGCCGCGGCCTCGACCTGCTGCCCCCGCCGGCCGAGGGCGAGCCCGAGATCATCGCCAAGATGCGCGGCGGCTTCGAGGGGGTGGAGCGCTTCTTCCTCCAGCGGCTGGAGGCCAATGGCGTGGTGCGCAAGCCCGCCCAGGGCCAGCCCTTCGACCCCGAATGGCACCAGGCGATGAGCGAGGCCCCCGCGCCCGAGGGCGTGGCCCCCGGCACGGTGCTGCAGGCCTGGTCCAGCGCCTGGGCGCTGAACGGGCGGCTGCTCAAGCCCGCCATGGTGGTGGTGGCCGGCCAGCCGGCCGAGCCCGCGCCCGCGCCGACGGAATAGGCGTCAGGCGGCGGGCTCGTCTTCCCGCGCCGCGCGGCCCTCGGCGCGGGCGCGCGCCCACACCTCGCGCGCCGCGTCCAGGTTCAGCCAGGCGATGCCGAGGCCCACCACCACATCGGGCCAGATGGAAGGGTGCAGGGCGGTGACCAGGCCCGCGCCGATGATCGCCACATTGGCCAGCGCGTCGTTGCGCGCCGAGAGGAAGGCGGCGCGCGCGAGGCTCGCGCCATGGCGGCGGTGCCGCGCCAGCAGCAGCGCGCAGGAGAGGTTCACCGCCAGCGCGCCCAGGGCGGTGGCGGTCAGCGCGACGGGCTCGGGCGGCGCGCCGGAGAGCAGCTTCTGCGCCAGGGCCCATAGGAAGGCCGCCGCGGGCACCAGCATCAACGCCGCCAGCGCCGCGCCCAGCCGCGCCCGCGCCTTGAGGCTCCAGCCCAGCCCGACCAGGATGAGGAGGTTGACCGCCGCATCCTCCAGGAAGTCCACGCTGTCGGCCAGCAGCGAGACGGCGCCGATGGCGAGCGCCACCGAGAACTCCACCCCGAAATAGCCGAGGTTCAGCAGCGCGACGACCGCCACCGTGCGGCGCAGCGCCGCATCCGCCGCCGCTGCGCTCATGCCGCGAAGGGCAGGGCGAGGCCCGGCTCCGGCCAGGGCATGGAGACGAGCTTGCCGGTGGTGGAGAGGGTGATGAAGGCGGTGCGGCGATCCGGCCCGCCGAAGCAGATGTTGGTCGGCATCGGCTCGGGCATCTTCACCACCTCGAGGATCTCGCCCCGGGGCGAGACGGTGGCGATCTCGCCCGCCGCCAGCACCGCCACCACGATGTTGCCGGCCTCGGTGACGGCCAGGCTGTCCAGCCGCCGGAAGCCCGGGAACTGGCAGAGCAGATAGCCCCCGTGCGGGCTCGGCCAGGGGGCGTGGCGCAGCCGGCCCGGCCCCATCACGTCGAAGGCCCAGAGGCGGCCCGTCTCCGTCTCGGCCACGTAGAGCGTCTCGCCATCGGGCGAGAGGCCGATGCCGTTCGCGCCCCCCGGCACGGGATAGGCCGCCTCGACGATGCGCGAACCGTCCAGCGCCGCCCAGTAGACGCCGCCATGGTCGCGGTCGCGCGCGCGCACCTTGCCCAGATCGGTGAACCAGAAGCCGCCCTTGCCGTCGAGGACGAGGTCGTTCGGCCCCTTCAGGCGATGCTCCCCGCAGCGGTCGTAGAGGGTGCGGATGCGGCCGGTGGCGACCTCCACCACCTCGATCCGCCCGCCCGCATAGTCCGGCGCCTGGCCGATGGGGCGCAGCATCCCCGGCGCGTCATGCCAGGCGAAGCCGCCATTGTTGCACAGGATCAGCGTGCCCTCGGGCCCGGGCGCCAGCCCGTTGGGCCCGCC
>JBKBSR010000309.1:0-3915 GCA_046291055.1 Roseococcus sp. | reverse complement strand
GGCGAAGGAGCTGATGCGCGCGGCGGGCTACACCAACCAGCCGGTGCGGCTGCTCGGGCCCACCGACATCCTCAACCCCGCGGCGCTGACGCAGGTGGCGGCGGACCTCTTCCGCCGCCTGCAGCTCAACCTCGATCTCGTGCTGACCGACTGGGGCACGGTGGTGCAGCGCCGCACCAGCCGCGAACCGCTGGAGCGCGGCGGCTGGTCCGTCACCTGCACCACCTTCGCGGGCTTCGAGGTGATGGACCCGGTGAGCCACTTCCCGCTGCGCGGCAACGGGGCGGGCGCCTGGTTCGGCTGGCCGAACATCCCCCGCCTCGAGGAGCTGCGCAGCGCCTGGATCGACGCGCCCGACCTCTCCGCGCAGCAGCGCATCGCGCGCGAGATCCAGGAGGTGGCGATGGCCGAGCTGCCCTTCGTGCCGTTGGGGGCGGTGGCTTCCATCACGGCGTTGCGGCGCAACCTCACGGGCCGCATCCCGGGCTTCGCGCAGTTCTGGAACATCCGGCGCGCCTGAACGCGCCGCGGCAGGAGGACAGGCAGCCATGAACACCACCCGACGCGGCACGCTGCTGGGGGCGGGCGCGCTGCTCGCCGCCCCGGCGGCCCGGGCGCAGACGGCGGCGGCGAACACGCTGCGCGTGATCCCGCAGGCCAACCTCACCAGCCTCGATCCGGTCTGGACGACCGCGGTGGTCACGCGCAACCACGCCTTCCTTGTCTATGACCAGATCTGCTGCGTGGACGGGCAGGGCGGCATCAAGCCGCAGATGGCCGAGGGCTGGGAGATCGCGCCCGACCAGCTCTCCTGGACCTTCACGCTCCGCGAGGGGTTGATGTTCCACGACGGCGAGCGCGTGCTGGCGCGAGACTGCGTGGCCTCCATCAACCGCTGGGCGCGCCGCGACCCCTTCATGCAGGTGCTGCAGCCCAATGTCGCGGCCATCGAGGCGCTGGACGACCGGCGCTTCCGCTTCCGCCTGCACCGGCCCACGCCCATGCTCGCCATGGCGCTGGGGCAGACGCCCTTCCCCTGCTTCGTGATGCCCGAGCGCATCGCCGCCACCGACGCCTTCCAGCAGATCCGCGACGCGGTGGGCAGCGGGCCCTTCCGCTTCGTGCGCGAGGAATGGAACCCCGGCCAGCGCGCGCTGTGGGTGCGCAACGAGCGCTACGTGCCGCGCAACGAGCCGGTGGACGGGCTCGCCGGCGGGCGCGTCCCGCGCATCGAGCGCGTGGAGTGGACCATCCTGACCGACCCCGCCACCAGCGCGAACGCGATGATCCAGGGCGAGCAGGACTACTGGGAGTATCCGCTGCACGACCTGCTCGGCCTGATGCGCCGCAACCGCAACCTGGTCGTCGAGCAGCGCCTGCAGGACGGCACCTACGGCGTGTGCCGCTTCAACACGCTGCACCCGCCCTTCAACAACCCCGCCATCCGCCGCGCGGTGGCCATGGCGGTGGACCAGCGCGACTATCTGCGCGCCGTGGCGGGCGACGACCCGGCCGGCTGGGAGGTGTGCGAGGGCGTCTTCACCTGCGGCACGCCCATGGCGAACGAGGAGGGCAGCGAGATCCTCAAGGTCCGCAGCGTGGAGCGCGCGCGCGCGGCCCTGCGCGAGGCCGGCTACAACAACGAGCGCGTGGTGCTGCTCACGCCCGGCGACTATCCGCAGATCAACGCGCTCGGCCTCGTCACTGCCGACCTGATGCGCCGCATCGGCATGAACGTGGAGGTGGTGGCGACCGACTGGGGCACGCTGGTGCAGCGGCGCGCGAGCCGCGAGCCCGTGGAGCGTGGCGGCTGGAGCGTGTTCCACACCACCTCGGCCGGGCTGTCGCTGCAGCAGCCGGTGACCCACCTGTTCCTGCGCGCGAACGGCGCCCAGGCCTGGTTCGGCTGGCCCGACGAGCCCGAGATCGAACGGCTGCGCGCCGAGTGGGTGGAGAAGGGCGCCGACCCGGCCGAGAACCGGCGCATCGCCGCCGCGCTCAACCGCCGCGCGATGGAGTCCATGTACTATATCCCGCTCGGCTTCTACTGGCAGCCCAGCGCCTGGCGGCGGAACCTGCAGGGCGTGTTCCGCGCGCCGGCCACGGTGTTCTGGAACATCCGCAAGGCGTGACGGGCGCGCCCTTGCGCCTGCCGCCTGTTCGGGCAAGCTGCCGGGAAAGCGGGCGGCGGCGCGTGCCTGCACCGGGGTTTCCGCGGAAGGCCCCCCTCATGCGCCGCCGCGGCCGCTGGATAATCGGCTCCAGACAGGAGCCCGACTGACAGGGAGAGTGGAATGAACCGTCGTGACGTCCTGGCGCTCGGCGCCGCCGCGGGTGCGGCCGCGCTGCTGCCCGCCCCCGCCTATTCGCAGGCGGCGAATCGCGTGCTGCGCTTCGTGCCCCAGGCCAACCTCGCCAATTTCGACCCGATCTGGGGCACGCAGTTCGTCGTCCGCAACGCCTCGATGATGGTGTGGGACACGCTCTACGGCATCGACAACACCTTCACCCCACGCCGGCAGATGGTGGAGAGCGAGGAGGTCTCCTCCGACGGGCTGACCTGGACCTTCCGCCTGCGCCCCAACCTGCGCTGGCACGACGGCGAGCCGGTCCGCGCGCAGGACTGCGTGGCGAGCCTGGAGCGCTGGATGGTGCGCGACGGCATGGGCCAGATGATCCGCGCGCTGCGGCAGGAGCTGGCGGCGGTGGACGACCGGACCTTCCGCCTGCGCCTGTCCGCGCCTTATCCGAAGATGCTGCTCGCCCTCGGCAAGAACAACACGCCGATCGCCTTCATGATGCCCGAGCGCATCGCCCGCACAGACCCCTTCCAGCAGATCACGGAGTATGTCGGCTCCGGCCCCATGCGCTTCAACAGGGGCGAGTGGGTGCCCGGGGCGCGCGCCACCTTCAGCCGCTTCGAGCAGTATGTGCCGCGCGACGAGGCGCCGAACTGGCTCTCCGGCGGCAAGCGCATGCTGGTGGACCGCGTGGAGTGGATCATCCAGCCCGATCCCGCCACCGCCTCGGCCGCGCTGCAGCAGGGCGAGGTGGACTGGTGGGAGACGCCGCTGAACGACCTGATCCCGGTCATGCGGCGCAACCGCAACATCCGCATCGACGTGGCCGATCCGCTCGGCAATGTCGGCTGCCTGCGCTTCAACCATCTGCATCCGCCCTTCAACGACCCGCGTGCGCGCCAGGCGGTGGCCTGGGTGGTGAACCAGCCCGACTTCATGCGCGCCGTGGTCGGCGGCGACGACGCGCTGTGGAAGCAGATGAACGGCTTCTTCACGCCCGACACGCCGAACTACACCGAGGCGGGCGCGGATATCCTCTCCCGCCCGCGCGATGCGGCGACGGCGCGGCGCCTGCTGCAGGAGGCCGGCTACAACGGCCAGCCCGTGACCATGCTGGTGGCGCAGGACCTCGCGCCCCTCTCCGCCATGGGTCAGGTGGCGAACGCGGCGCTGCGCGCCATCGGCATGAACGTGGACTTCGTGGCGACCGACTGGGGCACGGTGGGCGCGCGCCGCGCCAGCCGCGAGCCGCGCGAGCGCGGCGGCTGGAACATCTTCTTCACGTGGTTCGCCGGCGCCGACTGCACGAACCCCGCGAGCTACCTCGGCCTGCGCGCGCATGGCGACGGCGCCTGGTTCGGCTGGCCGAACGATCCCGCCATCGAGGCCGGGCGCGACAAGTGGTTCGCCGCGCGCAACGCCGCCGAGGAGAAGGCCGCCTGCGAGGAGATCAACCGCGCCGCATGCCAGAGCCTGCCCTTCGTGCCCACGGGCTTCTACCGCGCCTACCAGGCCTGGCGCAGCAACGTGAACGGCATCGTGGCCGGGCCGCTGCCTTGGTTCTGGGGCGTGTCGAAGTCGTAAGGCGCCGCGCGGGGCGGATGGGCTTGCCTGT
>JBKBSR010000308.1:0-3916 GCA_046291055.1 Roseococcus sp. | reverse complement strand
CCGGGCCCGCACCAGGCGCCCGCGGCCTCGGAGCGGCCGTCTATGCCGTCCGTGTCCGCGCAGAGCGCCCAGATTCCCGGCGCGCCGTGGAGCGCGAGGGCGAGGCCGAGCAGCGTCTCGGTGTTGCGCCCGCCGCGGCCCTCGGCGCCGGGGGCGAGCGTCACCGTCGTCTCGCCGCCCGAGAGCAGCACGCAGGGGGGCGGCAGCGGCAGCCCGTGCCGCCGGGCCGAGAGGGCGATGCCGGCCAGCGCCGTGCCCACATGCCGCGCCTCGCCCTCCAGCGCATCCCCCAGGATGAGCGGCGCGAGGCCGAGCCCTCGCGCCGCCTCGGCCATGGCGCGCAGCGCCATCATCGGCGTGGCGATCAGCCGGAACTCGGCGCGCGCGAGGCGCGGATCGCCGGGTTTGGGCGTCTCCTCCCGCGCGGCGGCGAGATGCGCCGCCACCGCCGGGGGCAGGGCGAGCCGGTGATGCGCGGCCAGCGCCCGCGCCTCGGCGAAGGTCGTCGGGTCGGCCACGGTGGGGCCGGAGGCGATCACCTCCGGATCGTCGCCCGGCACGTCGGAGATGGCGAGCGTGACCACCCGCGCCGGGTGCGCCGCGGCCGCGAGCCGCCCGCCGGAGAAGGCCGAGAGGTGCTTGCGGATGCAGTTCATCGCGTGGATCCCCGCGCCCGAGGCCAGCAGCGCGCGGTTGGTGGCGATCAGATCCTCGAGCGAAAGCCCCTCCGCCGGCAGCGTGGCCAGCGCCGAGCCCCCGCCGGAGATGAGCGCGAGCACGAGATCATGCTCCGTCAGCCCGCGCAGCAGGCCGAGCATCTCGCGCGCCGCGGCCGCGCCGGCCGCATCGGGCACCGGATGGGCGCCGAAGCGCAGCGCGATGCGCGCGAGCGGCAGCCCCGCCCCGTGCGGCGCGATCACCAGGCCGGTGAGCGGCACATCGGCCCAGGCGGCCTCCACCGCCTGCGCCATCTTCGCCGCCGCCTTGCCCACGCCCACCACCACCACGCGCCCCGCGCGCGGCGGCTCCGGCAGATGCGGGGCCAGGACGGCGAGCGGGTCGGCCGCGCGCACCCCCGCCTCGAACATCGCGCGCAACGCGGCGGCGGCGCGCGCCTCGTTCCATTCGCCGGACATCGCCTTCCCGATCCTCTCCCTGCTTTATGGCCCCGCCGCGCGCGCCGCGCCAAGCCCGCCGGGCTTCAACGCGGCGCGCGGACATGCGATGCCACGTCACCGCAACAGAGGGAGGACCGCGCCATGCGCACGCACCGGATCGCCGCCATCGCCGGGGATGGCATCGGCAAGGAGGTGATTCCCGCCGGGCTCGAGGTGCTGCGCGCGCTGAGCGAGCGCGCGGGCGATTTCCGCCTCGAGGTGGTGGAGTTCCCCTGGGGCAGCGACTTCTACCGCGCCACCGGCCGCATGATGCCCGAGGACGGGCTCGCCACGCTCAAGGGCTTCGACGCGATCTATTTCGGCGCGGTGGGCGACCCGCACCTGCCCGACGACGTGACGCTGTGGGGGCTGCGGCTGGCCATCTGCCAGGGCTTCGACCAGTACGCCAACATCCGCCCCACGCGGGTGCTGCCCGGCCTCGAGAGCCCGCTGCGCGGCCTCGCTCCCGGCGCGATCGACTGGGTGATCGTGCGCGAGAACAGCGAGGGCGAATACGCGGGCCATGGCGGGCGCGCGCATCGCGGCCATCCCATCGAGGTGGCGACCGAAACCTCCATCTTCACCCGCGCGGGCGTGGAGCGGATCATGCGCACCGCCTTCGCCATCGCGCGGTCCCGCCCGCGCAGGCTGCTGACCGTCGTCACCAAGTCCAACGCGCAGCGGCACGGCATGGTGTTCTGGGACGAGATCGCCGCACAGGTCGCCGCCGAGTTCCCCGATGTGCGCTGGGAGAAGGAGCTGGTGGACGCGATGGCCGCGCGCATGGTGCGCCGACCCGCGAGCATCGACACCGTGGTGGCGACGAACCTGCACGCCGACATCCTGAGCGACCTCGCCGGCGCGCTGGCCGGCTCGCTCGGCGTCGCGCCGACCGCGAACCTCGACCCCTCGCGCGCGAACCCCTCCATGTTCGAGCCCATCCACGGCTCGGCCTTCGACATCATGGGCAAGGGGGTGGCGAACCCCATCGCCACCTTCTGGACCGCCTGCATGATGCTGGAGCACCTGGGCGAGACGGCCGGCGCGGCGCGGCTGATGCGCGCCATAGAGGCCACGACGGCGAAGGGCGTGCTGACGGCCGACCTCGGCGGCACGGCGCGCACATCCGACGTGACGGCGGCGGTGATCGAGGCTATCCGTGGAGACAACGCATAAGTCTCCCCGGGAGGGAACCATGATCCGTCGTCGCGCCACGCTCGCGCTGCACGCGCTGCTCGCCACGCCCGCGCTGGCGCAGCAGGGTTTCCCGAGCCGGCCGCTCACGCTGATGATCCCCTTCGCCGCCGGCGGGCCGACCGACATGATCGGCCGGCTGCTGGCCGAGGGCATGGCGAAGGAGCTCGGCCAGCCCGTGGCGGCGGAGAACGTGACGGGGGCGGGCGGCACCATCGCCGCCGCGCGCGTCGCGCAGTCGCGCCCCGACGGGCACACGCTGCTGATCCACCACATCGGCCTGGCGGCGGCGGCCACGCTCTACCGCCAGCTTCCCTTCAGCATCGAGCGCGGCCTCGCGCCGCTCGGCATCGTCTCGCACACGGGCATGACGCTGGTGGCGCGGCCCGATTTCCCGGCGCGCGATCTCGCCGGCTACATCGCCCTGCTGCGCGAGCAGGGGGACCGGCTGAACCTCGGCCACAGCGGGCTGGGCGGCTCCAACCAGCTCTGCGGCATGCTGCTGCAGCATGCGGCGGGGCGCAGCGCCACCACCATCGTCTTCCGCGGCAGCGCGCCGGCGATGACGGAGATGATGGCCGGCCGGCTCGACATCTCCTGCGAGCAGGCGACGGTGGCCGCGCCCTTCGTGCGCGACGGCCGCATCAAGGCCTATGCCGTGACGCTGCCCGAGCGCATCCCCGGCTTCGAGGTGCCGACGGCGCGCGAGCAGGGGGTGGATCTCGTGATGTCCGCCTGGCACGGGCTCTATGCCGCGGCGGGCACGCCGCCCGAGGTGCAGGAGCGCCTGGCCGCCGCCATCCGCGCCGCGCTGCGCGAGGAGCGTCTGCGGCAACGCTACGCCGAGACGCTGACCACGGTGGCGACCGAGGCCGAGGCCACCCCCGCCCACCACGCGCAGTTCCTGGCGAGCGAGATCGCCCGGCTGCGGCCGCTCATCCTCGCCGCCGGGCAGTTCGCGGATTGAAGCCGGGCCGAGGCGGGGGCATCTGAGGGGCCAGCGAAGGAGGACCCCATGCCCGCACCCCAGCCCGAAGCGAACCTCGCGCTCGGCGCCGCCGCCGGCCTCGACGCCGCGACGCGCGAGAAGATCGAGGCCGCCGCCTTCCGCAAGCTCGTGCAGCACCTGCGCGAGCGCACGGACGTGCAGAACATCGACATGATGAACCTCGCCGGCTTCTGCCGGAACTGCCTCTCGCGCTGGTATCAGGAGGCGGCGGCCGATGCGGGCCTCGCCCTCGAGACGCCGGCCGCGCGCGAGGTGATCTACGGCATGGACTACAAGGCCTGGCAGGCGGCCCACCAGAAGGAGGCGAGCGCGGCGCAGAAGGCCGCCTTCCGGGAGGCGATGGCCAAGCATGGCTGAGCGGGCTAAACGCCCGCGCATGGCGAACAAGGACGAGAACGAGGTCGGCGGAATCGCCGCCGACCGGCTGCGCAGCATCGTCGAGCGCATCGAGCGGCTGGAGGAGGAGCGCAAGGCGCTCGCCTCCGACATCAAGGACATCTACGCCGAGGCGAAATCCGCCGGCTTCGAGGTCAAGGTGATCCGCCAGCTCATCCAG
>JBKBSR010000307.1:0-3932 GCA_046291055.1 Roseococcus sp. | reverse complement strand
AGGGTGGCGAAGCCCGCCCCGAACAGCAGCAGCCAGGCGGCCCAGAACAGGCCGAGCCAGCGCCAGCCCCGGCGGCGCGGCGGGGCCTGCTCCGCCTCCTCGGTCATGGGCGCGCCGGTGGCTTGGCCTCAGCGCTGGGCGCGGCGCTGCGGGCTGGCGGCCAGCCCGCGCGCGAGCACCAGCGCCTGCTGCAACTGGAAATCCGTCTCCGGCCGGGTCGCGTCGAAAGCGGGGAAACCCTCGGGCGGCTGGCGCTGGATGCGCTCGGCGAGGCCGGCGGGCAGGTTCAGCGGCGCGGGCTGCACGCTGGGCGCGGGCGGCGTGCCGCCCTCGGCCCGCAGCGACCGGCGCAGATCCTGCTCGCGCTCGCGCGGGGGCGTGGCGCTGGCCTGCTGCGGATCGGCCCGGGTGGCGCGGACCTCGATGTCCGGCTCGATGCCCGTGCTCTGGATGGAGCGGCCGGAGGGCGTGTAGTAGCGCGCCGTGGTGAGGCGGATGGCCCCGTTGTTGCCGCCCAGCGGCATCACCGTCTGCACCGAGCCCTTGCCGAAGCTGCGCGTGCCGATCACCACCGCCCGGCGATGGTCCTGCAGCGCGCCGGCCACGATCTCGGAGGCGCTGGCCGAGCCGCCATTGATCAGCACCACGATGGGCAGGCCCTGGGTGATGTCTCCCGCGCGGGCGTTCCAGCGCTGCGCGTCCTCGTTGCGGCGGGCGCGGGTGGAGACGATCTCGCCCTGGTCGAGCAGGTCATCGGCCACCTGCACCGCCTGGTCGAGCAGCCCGCCCGGGTTGTTGCGCAAATCGAGGATCAGCGCGCGCAGATTGCCCCCCGCCTGGTTGCGCAGGGTGGTGACGGCGCGGCGCAGGTTCACCTCCGTCTGCTCGTTGAAGGAGGTGATGCGGATGTAGCCCACATCGTTCCCCTCCAGCCGGAAGCGCACCACCTGCGGGCGGATCACGTCGCGCGTGATGGTGAGTTCGATGGGCCGCGGCTCGCCCTCGCGGCGGATGGTGAGGCGGATCTGCGTGCCGCGCTCGCCGCGCATCTGGTCCACCGCCTCCTGCAGCGTCAGCCCCTGGGTGGTGGCGCCGTTCAGGTGGGTGATGAAGTCACCGGGCCGGATGCCCGCGCGCGCGGCGGGCGTGTCGTCGATCGGCGAGATGACGCGGATGAAGCCGCCCTCCTGCGTCACCTCGATGCCGAGGCCGCCGAACTCGCCGCGCGTCTGCACCTGCATGTCGCGGAAGTTGCGCGGATTGAGGTAGGCGCTGTGCGGGTCGAGCCCGGTGAGCATGCCGTTGATGGCGTTCTCCACCAGGTCGCGGTCCTGCACAGGCTCGACATATTCGGCGCGCACCCGGGCGAAGACATCGCCGAAGAGCTGCAGCAGGCGGTAGGTCTCGGCCCGCCCGCTGTCCTGCTGGGCGATGGCGCCGACCAGCGGGCCCACCACGATGCCGGCGGCGAAGGCGCCCGCGAGGGCCGTGGCGGCGCCGATCTTCCACTTCATCCGAAGCACCTCACCCGTTCTGGAAGGCCTGATCCATCCCGGCAGAGTAGCCGCTGCCGCGCCGCGCGGGAACGCCGGAATCTCGCCGCAACCTGCGGTATCGGCCCCGCCGCCTTTACGAAATGTGACGGGCCCGCCGCGCCGCAAGGCGGCGGCCGGGGTGTTCACCCCAAGGGCCGCGCCGGCACGCCGCCCACCCGGGCGCCCGGGGGCACATCGGCCAGCACCGCCGCCCCCGCCCCCACCACCGCGCCCGCCCCCACCGAGACGCCAGGCGCCAGCACCGCCCCCGCGCCGATCACCGCCGCCCGCCCCACGCGGGCCGCGCCGCAGAGCACCGCGCCGGGGGCGACATGCGCGCCCTCCTCCAGCACCACCTCGTGCTCCAGGATCGCGCCGGTGTTCACAAGCGTGAGCCGCCCCAGCTCCACCGCCGCGCCCAGCACGGCGCGGGGCATCACCACCGCGCCCTCCGCCATGCGCGCGCTGCCCGCCACCACCGCCGAGGGATGCAGCAGCACGGGCAGCGGCGCGCCCAGCCGCTCGGCTGCCGCCAGCCGCGCCGCGTTGGCGCCGATGGCGATCAGCAGCGGCCCGCCGTCATGCGCCGCCTCGTCGCCCAGCACGGGCAGGCCCAGCACATCGGGCAGAGGGGCGCGGGCGTCGACGAAGCCCGCCACCTCGAAGCCGGCATCGCGCGCCGCCTCGCACACCGCCATGCCGTGCCCGCCGGCGCCCAGGATCACAACGCGCATGGCGCCCTCGTATCGAAACAGGCTAAGCTTCGGCCGCCTGGGAGTTTTTCGACAATGAGGGATCTCGACCTGCTGCGGCTGGAGCGCCGAGTCGGCCAGATGCTCGCGCCGCTGGCCGAGACGCCGGGCGCCAGCATCGGCGTGGCGCGCGACGGCGTGCTGCTGCTGCGCCGCTCCGCCGGCCTCGCCTCCATCGAGCTCGGCGTGCCCATCGGGGTCGGCACCACCTTCCGCATCGCCTCCGTCTCCAAGCACGTCACCTGCGCCGCCATCCTGATGCTGGCAAGGGAGGGGAAGCTCCGGGTGGAGGATCCGCTCGGCCGCCACCTCCCGGGCCTGCCCCCGCCGCTGGCCGCCGTCACCCTCGACCAGGCCATGCGCAACACCGGCGGGCTGCGCGACATGCTGGAGATCGCCCGCCTCGGCGGGGCCGATCTCTCCACCCCCGTCGCGGAGGCGGAGCTGGATGCGCTGATCCGCCGCCAGGACGGGCTGAACTTCGCCCCCGGCAGCCGCTTCCTCTACTCCAACACGGGTTTCCGCCTGCTCGGCCAGGTGGTGGAGGCCGTGGCGGGCGAGCCGCTGGCCGAGTGGCTCGAGCGGCGCGTCTTCGCCCCGCTGGGCATGACGCGCACGCGCCACACGCCCGATGTCACGACGCCCGTGCCCGGCCTCGCCACCGGCTATCTGCCCGACGGGGCGGGCGGCTGGCGGCGCGCGCCGCACGGCTTTCCTCTGGGCGGCGAGGGCGGTCTGGTCTCGGGCGTGGAGGATCTGGCGCTCTGGGCGCGCTCGCTCTCGCTCGGCAGCCTGGGCGCGGGCACGGAGGCGGCCCTGGAGGAGCCCGCGCCCTTCACCGGCGGGGCGATGAACCCCTATGCGCGGGGGCTGGAGAACAGCACCTGGCGCGGCCTTCAGGTGGTGGGCCATGGCGGGCTCTGGCCCGGCTACAAGACGGCCTTCCTGCGCGTGCCCGCCAAGCGCCTGACCGTCATCGTCATCGCCAACAACGGCGCGCTCGACCCGCACCAGATGGCGCTGACCGTGTTGGAGGCCGCGCTGGAGGGCGACCCGGACCTCGCCCCGCCGCCGCCGCCCGTGGCGCTGGAGGGCGCGGAGGGAAGCTGGCTCTGCGCCGAGGCGGGGCTCTCGCTGGACATCGGGCCGAACCGCACGGCGCGCATGCACGGCGTGCCCTTCGGTCTGACGCCGACCGAGGACGGCCGCCTCGCCGCGCTGCGCGGCGGCTTCCCCTTCCGCCTCGCCCCCCCGCGCGAGGGGGTGATGGAGGTGGAGCTGGACGCCGGCCGCCGCTTCGCCTTCCGCCGCGCCGAACCCTGCTCCGTGCCGGCGCTGGACGGCGCCTGGCACTGCGCCGAGATCGGCGCGACCTGGACCATCGAGGGCGAGAGGCTGACGCTGCAGGGGCCCATCCGCCTCGGGGCGCGCGGGCGCATCTCCGCCCTCGGCCCGCGGCACCTGCGCGCGCACATCCCCTCCGTGCTGTTCGAGGGCTGGGCGGACGCGGTGCTGGCCGAGGACGGGCGCAGCCTGGTGGTGAACAGCGGCCGCGCGCGGGGGCTGATCTTCCGGCGGGGGTGATCACCCCGCCGCCAGGCTCTCCATCGCCGCCTGCACCCCGCCCTTGGGGTGGGGGAAGCCC
>JBKBSR010000306.1:0-3971 GCA_046291055.1 Roseococcus sp. | reverse complement strand
ACCCCCGTCGCGGTCGCCGCCGCGACGCCGCCCGCCGCGCCGGCCCCGGCCAGCCGCCCGCCGGCCGACCCCGCCCGCCTGCCGCCCATCGCCGGCCCCGGAACGACGCCGCCGCCGCGGCCCGCCACCCCGCCGCCCGCGCTGCGCCAGGCGCTTCACGTCCAGCCCGCCCCGCCGCCCGCCCAGGGCTCGCTGCTCGGCGCCGGGGCGAGCCTGCCGCCCCCCGTGCCGTTCAGCCGATGACAGGGCTTCCGCCACCCCCGCCCGAGGCCCGCCCCGTCCTGCCCGCGCGCGACGGGCGCGTGGCCGTCCGTTCCCCGCTCGCCGAGGCCGCGCAGCAGCGCCGCGTGCGCCTGCGCCTCATGATCGCCACCCTCGGCTTCGCGATGCTGTTCGGCGCGGTGGGGCTGCGGCTGACGGAAAAGACCATCATCAACCCCGAATCCTCGCGCATCGCGGCCGCCCCGCGCCTGCCCCGCGCCGAGCCGCCCGTCAGCCGGGCCGAGATCACCGACCGCAACGGCGAGGTGCTCGCCGTCACGGTGCGCGGCCTCGCCCTCTACGCCCGGCCGAACCTGATCGAGAACCCGCGCGAGGCGGCGGCGCGGCTGCACCCCATCCTGCCGCATCTCGACCGCGAGCGGCTGGTGGAGCGCCTATCGGGGCCCCGCGTCTTCGCCTACATCGACCGCTTCATCACGCCGCGGCAGATGGAGCAGATCAACGCGCTCGGCATCGTCGGCCTCGACTTCGAGACGGCCGAGCGCCGCACCTATCCCAAGGGGCGGGACGCGGCGCATGTGCTGGGCCTGGTGGACGTGGACAACCAGGGCCTCTTCGGCGTCGAGCGCTGGTTCGACGAGCGCCTGCGCAGCAGCCGCGAGCCGCTGCGCCTCTCCCTCGACATCCGCGTGCAGCGCGAGCTGCGCGAGGCGCTCGCCTGGGCCATCGAGCGCTTCAACGGCATCGGCGGCGCGGCCATCGTCATGGACGTGCACACGGCCGAAGTGCTGGGCATGGTCTCCCTGCCCGATTTCAGCGGCGCGAACCCGGCCGCCTCGCCGCCCGAGAACCGCTTCCACCGCGCGGTGGAGGGCGTCTATGAGCCCGGCTCCACCTTCAAGCTGCTGACGGCGGCGATGGCGCTGGAACTGGGCACCGTGCAGCTCCATTCGGGCTTCGACGCCTCGCGGCCCATCCGCATCGGCGGGCACGAGATCAACGACTTCCGCGGCAAGAACCGCTGGCTGGCCCTGCCGGAGATCATCGCCTACTCCTCCAACCTCGCCACCGCGCACATGGCGATGACGGTGGGCCCCACCCGGCACCGGGAGTTCCTGGCGCGCTTCGGCATCGCCCGCCACCAGCGCCTGCCCATCGAGCTGCCCGAGGCGGCGGCCGTGCTGCTGCCCGGCGCGCGCGACTGGCGCGAGATCAACACCATGACCATCGGCTTCGGCCATGGCGTCTCGGTCACGCCGCTGCACGTGATCAACAGCATCGCCACCCTGGCCAATGGCGGCATCTTCCGCACCCCCACCATCCTCGCCCAGCCCGAGGGGGCGGAGCGCGAGGGCACCCGCGTGATCAGCGAGCGCACCTCCGAGCAGATGCGCCGGCTGATGCGCATCGCCGTCACCGAGGGCTCGGGCCGCGCGGCCGATGCGCCGGGCTATTTCGTGGGCGGCAAGACCGGCACCGCGCTCAAGACCAGCGAGCGCGGGCGCGGCTATTCGGAGAACCGGCGCATCTCCGCCTTCGTCGGCGCCTTCCCGATGAACGCGCCGCGCTATGCGATCTACGTGATGGTGGACGAGCCCAAGCCGCGCGCCGATACGGGCGGCTTCGCCACCGCCGGCGTGGTGGCCGCCCCGGCGGCGCGGCGCGTGGTGGAGCGCGTGGCCCCCATCCTCGGCCTGGTGCCGGAGACGGAGCGCATGGCGCAGATCCAGCAGACCATCGCCCTGCCGCTGCAGCCGCCGCGCCCGCGCGCCGCCACGCCCGGCGCGCCCGCCCCGCGCGGCCCCGCCCCGCAGCCCGCCGCCCAGCCCACGCCCCCGCCCGCCCTCGGCCCGCGCGCGCCTGTGCCGGTCGAGGCGCCGGGAAGCCCCATCCGCCGCACCGATGCGGAGCCGCGCCTTCCCCCGCCGCGTCTCGCCCTCGCCCTCACACCCCCAGAGACCGGCCGTGACGCTCGATGATCTGCTCGCGCGCTGCGGAGAGCCGCCCAGGGGAACGGGGAACAGCACGGCGGTGCCTATCGCCGGCCTGACGGCCGACAGCCGCGCCGTCCGCCCGGGCTTCCTCTTCGCCGCCCTGCCCGGCGCGCGCACCGACGGCGCGCGCTTCATCGCCGAGGCCGTGGCCCGGGGCGCCGTGGCGGTGCTCGCGCCCCCCGGCCTCGCCTGGCCCGAGGGCGTGCCCCGCCTGCCCGTGGTGGAGAGCGCCGAACCCCGCGCCCTGCTCGCGCGCCTCGCCGCGGCCTTCCACGGCGCCCAGCCCGAGGTGGTGGTCGCCGTGACCGGCACCAACGGCAAGACGAGCACGGTGGATTTCCTCCGCCAGCTCCTCTCGGGCGCGGGGCGCCGCGCCGCCTCGCTGGGCACGCTCGGCCTCGTCGCGGAGGGCTTCCCGCAGGGCGGGAGCCTGACCACGCCCGATCCCGTGGCGCTGCACGCCACCCTCGCCGCGCTGGCGCGCGCAGGCGTGACGCATCTTGCCATGGAGGCGAGCTCCCACGGGCTCGACCAGCACCGGCTCGACGGGGTGCGCCTCGCCGCCGCGGGCTTCACGAACCTCACGCGCGACCATCTCGACTACCATGGCAGCATGGCGGCCTATCGCGCCGCCAAGCTGCGGCTGTTCGAGGCGCTGCTGCCCGCGGGCGCGCCGGCCGTCTTCCACGCGGACATGGAGGCGGAGACGCTGGCCGCCCTGCGCGCGATCGCCGCGCGCCGGGCCCTGCGCGCCATCGAGGTGGGCGAGGCGGGGCGCGAGATCCGCCTGCTCGGGCAGACGCCCCTGCCGCGCGGCCAGCGCCTGCTGCTGGAGATGGAGGGCGCGCGCGCGGAGGTCGAGCTTGCCCTGCCCGGCCGCTTCCAGGCGGACAATGTGCTGGTGGCGACGGGGCTGGCGCGCGGCCTCGGCCTGGACCGCGAGCGGCTGCTCGCCCTGCTGCCCGGCCTCGTCGGCGTGCGCGGGCGGATGGAACTCGCCGCCACCCTGCCGAACGGCGCGGCCGTCTATGTGGACTACGCGCACACGCCGGATGCGCTGAGCCGGCTGCTCGCCGCGCTGCGCCCGCATGTCGCGCCCGGCGCGCGGCTGCATGTGCTCTTCGGCGCGGGCGGGGAGCGCGATCCGGGCAAGCGCCCGCTGATGGGCGCCGCGGCCGCCGCCGCCGCCGACATGGTGTGGATCACCGACGACAACCCGCGCGGCGAGGATCCCGCCGCCATCCGCGCCGCCATCCTCGCCGCCGCCCCCGGCGCGCGCGACGCCGGCCCGCGCGAGGCCGCCATCGCCGCCGCGCTCGCCGCCCTGGGTCCGGGCGATGTGCTCGCCGTGGCCGGCAAGGGCCATGAGAGCGGGCAGACCATCGCCGGCGTCACCCATCCCTTCGACGACGTGGAGGTGGTGCGCCGCCTGGCGGGGGGCGGGGCGTGACGCCGCTCTGGACCGCCGCCGCGCTGACGCTGGTGACCGGGTTCTCCAACCTGTTCATTTCGATGATCCGCAGCCAGATCCCGGGCTCGATCCGCATGATCGTGCAGATGGTGATCATTGCCTCGCTGGTAATCGTGGTCGATCAGTTGCTCAAGGCTTATGCCTTTAGCCTGTCGAAACAGTTGTCGGTGTTCGTCGGCTTGATCGCGGCGAGCTTGCCGCGCGGAACCGAGGTGCTCACGGCGACCGGCGAGTTCACGAGCGTGCTGTTCCCGTTCCTCGCGCAGCGCGGGCTCATCGTGCGC
>JBKBSR010000305.1:0-3972 GCA_046291055.1 Roseococcus sp. | reverse complement strand
GCCAGGTGTTACGGGCCCCCCCTCCCAGCTTTTCGTCCAGCGCCGCGCATTCCTCCACGCGCCGTGCGGCAAGCACCACCTCCTCCCCCTCCCCGTGCAGCACCCGCGCGAAGCGCGCGCCGAGCAGCCCCGATGCGCCGGTGACCAGGGCCCGGCGGCCCTGCAGCGAGAACATGCGCTCCCCTCCCTCAGCCCCTCGCGGGCAGGATTGGGGCCGGGGCGCGGATGGTCAACCCGCGCCGGCTGGGCGAGACTGCGCGCAACGCGACGGGCCGGGAGGAGGGGACGCCATGCCCAGCACCATGTTCGACCGCATCTGGGACCGGCATGTGGTGGCCGATCTCGGCGAGGGCTGGTCGCTGCTCTACCTCGACCGCATCCTGGTGCACGACCTCTCCGGCGGTCGCGCCATGGAGGAGCTGGCGGAGAAGGGGCTGCGCGTGGCCGAGCCGCGCAAGGTCTTCGCCACACCCGACCATGCCGTGAGCTCCGCCCCCGGCCGCACGGCCATGACCTACCGCAAGGGCGGCGAGCTTCTGGCGCGGCTGCGCGCGCGCTGCGCGGCGGAAGGGGTGCGGCTGTTCGACCTCGGCGCGCGCGGCAACGGCATCGTGCATGTGATGGCGCCCGAACTCGCCATCGTGCTGCCCGGCCTCACCCTCGCCTGCGGCGACAGCCACACCTGCACCAATGGCGGGGTGGGCGCGCTCGCCTTCGGCATCGGCGCCTCCGAGCTCACCCATGCGCTGGCCACCCAGACCCTGCCGCAGCGCCGGCCCGGCACCTTCCGCATCCGCTTCGAGGGGCGGCGCGGGGCGGGGGTGACGGCGAAGGACATGATCCTCGCCGCCATCGGCCGCTTCGGCGCGGCCGCCGGCACGGGCATGGCGATGGAATACGCCGGCGAGGCGGTGCGCGCGCTTTCGATCGAGGAGCGGCTGACGCTGTGCAACCTCTCCATCGAGATGGGCGCGAAGGTGGGCATGGTCGCGCCCGACGACACCACCTTCCACTATCTCGCGGGGCGCGACTTCGCGCCGAAGGGCTGGCTGTGGGAACAGGCGCTGGCCGACTGGCGCGCGCTGCCCTCCGACGAGGAGGCGGTCTTCGCCCGCGACGAGACCATCCGCATGGAGGAGGTGGCGCCGCAGATCACCTGGGGCACCAGCCCCGAGCAGGTGGCGCCCGTCACCGGCCGCGTGCCGCCGCTGGAGGCCGCGCGGGACGCCGCCCAGCGCGCCGCATGGGAGGCGGCGCTGCGCTACATGGGCCTCGTCCCCGGCCAGCCGCTGATCGGCACGAAGGTGGACTGGGTGTTCATCGGCTCCTGCACCAACTCGCGCCTGTCCGACCTGCGCGCGGCGGCGGAGGTGCTGAAGGGTCGGCGCAAGGCGCCGCACGTCACCGCCTGGGTGGTGCCGGGCAGCGAGCAGGTGAAGGCCGAGGCCGAGGCCGAGGGGCTGCACCGCCGCTTCCTCGAGGCCGGCTTCGAGTGGCGCGAGCCGGGCTGCGCCCTCTGCGTCGCCGCCAACGGCGAGGCGGTGCCGGAGGGCGCGCGCTGCGTCTCCACCTCCAACCGCAACTTCGTCGGTCGCCAGGGCACGGGGGCGCGCACGCATCTCGCCTCGCCCGCCATGGCGGCGGCAGCCGCGCTCGCCGGCGCCATCGTGGACGCGAGGAGCTTCTGAGCATGCAGCCCTTCCGCAGCGTCACCGGCCCCGCCATCCCGCTGATGATGGCGAATGTGGACACGGACGTGATCATCCCCATCCAGCGCCTGGTCGGCACGGGGCGCGAGGGGCTCGGCCCCTACGCCTTCGAGCGGCTGCGCTATGGCGCCGACGGGACGGAGAACCCGGAATTCGTCGCCAACCGCCCGCCCTATCGCGGCGCGCCCATCCTGCTCGCGGGCGAGAATTTCGGCTGCGGCTCCTCGCGCGAGGGCGCGGTCTGGGCGCTCATGGGCATGGGGGTGCGCTGCGTGATCGCGCCGGGCTTCGGCGACATCTTCTTCGCCAACTGCTTCCAGAACGGGCTGCTGCCGGTGCGCCTGCCCATCGCCGCCATCCGCCGCATCGCGGAGGAGACAGAGGCGGCCCCGGGCAACGCCCGGACCACGGTGGACCTCGAGCGCCGGGTGGTGATCACCCCGCGCGGCGAGGAGATCCCCTTCGCCGTGGACGCGCGCAAGCGCCAGGCGCTGCTCGAGGGCCTGGACGACATCGCCCTCACCCTGCGCCAGCGCGAGGCCATCGAGGCCTGGCGCGCGCGCGACAGCGCGGCCCGCCCCTGGGCCTGGGAGAGCGTGGCGTGAGGATTCTCGCCCTGCCCGGCGATGGCGTGGGCGTGGAGGTGACGGAGGCGGCGCTGCGCGTGCTCGACTGGTTCCGCACCCGGCGCGGCCTCGCCTGCGAGGTGGTGCGGCGCGACTTCGGCCTCGCCAACTGGACGAAGCACGGCACCATGATGCCCGAGGAGACCTGGGCGCGCATCATGGAGGCGGACGCCATCCTCTTCGGCGCGGTGGGCAGCCTCGACCAGGCCGGGGTTGTGCCGCCGGAGGAGCGGCGCAAGGGCTCGCTGCTCCGGATGCGCAAGGCGCTCGACCTCTTCGCCAATCTCCGCCCGGTGCGGATGCCCGCGGCGCTGGCCGAGGCGAGCCCCTGCAAGCCCCGCGTGACCGAGGGGGTGGACCTGATCTTCGTGCGCGAACTCACCGCCGGCGTCTATTTCGGCACGCCGCGCGGCATCGAGACGCTGCCCGACGGCACGCGGCGGGGCGTGAACACGCACAGCTACACCGAGGCCGAGATCGCCCGCGCCGCCCGCTTCGCTTTCGCCCTGGCGCGCGGCCGGCGCGGCCGCGTCGCCTCGGTGGACAAGGCGAACGTGATGGAGGCCGGCGCGCTGTGGCGCGAGGTGGTGGGCCGCATCGGCGCGGAGGAGTTCCCCGACGTCGCGCTCGAGCACATGCTGGCGGACAACTGCGCCATCCAGCTCCTGCGCGACCCGCGGCGCTTCGACGTGATCGTGACCGACAACCTGTTCGGCGACCTGCTGAGCGACGCGGCCGGGGCGATCATCGGCTCGCTCGGCATGCTGCCCTCGGCCTCGCTCTCCGCGCCCGACGCGGCGGGGCGGCGGCGCGCCCTCTACGAGCCCATCCACGGCTCCGCGCCCGACATCGCGGGCAAGGGCGTGGCCAACCCGCTGGGGGCCATCCTCTCGCTGGCGCTGCTGCTGCGCTGGAGCGCGGGGCGGCCCGAGGACGCGGCGCATCTCGAGGCGGCGGTGGAACGCGCGCTGGACGCGGGCGCGCGCACCGCCGACATCGCGGCCCCGGGCGAGGCCGTCCTCGGCACGGAGGAAATGACGCGCGCGGTGCTGGACGCCCTCTGATCAGGCCGCGCCCAGCACCACGCAGACGTTCTGCCCGCCGAAGCCGAAGCTGTTGGAGAGCGCCGCGCGGAAGGCGTGCGGCCGCGCCACCGGCACCGTGTCCAGGCCGAGCTCGGGGTCCGGGTCGTCCTGGTTGATGGTGGGGGGCAGGATCTGGTCGCGCAGCGCCAGCAGGCAGACCGCGGCCTCGATGGCCCCGGCCGCCGAGAGGGTGTGGCCGATCATGGACTTGGTGGAGGAGATCGGCGGCGGCCGCTCGCCGAACAGCAGCCGGCAGGCGAGGGCCTCCATCCTGTCGTTCTCGGGCGTGGAGGTGCCGTGCGCGTTGACGTAGCCGATCTCCCCGGGCGCGAGCCCGGCGTCGGCGACGGCGCGCTGCATGGCGCGCAGGATGGCGAGCCCGTCGGGCGAGGAGCGGGTGCGGTGGAAGGTGTCCGCCGCCTCGCCCGCGCCCAGCACATAGCCGAGGATGCGCGCGCCGCGCGCGCGGGCGCGGGCCTCGGTCTCCCACACCAACGCGCCAGAACCATCGCCCCCCCCCCAACAGCCGCGCAAGAGGGAGGGCGGAAGAGC
>JBKBSR010000004.1:0-25862 GCA_046291055.1 Roseococcus sp. | reverse complement strand
CCTGGCCACGCCGACACGCCACCCATTGCCCCAGAGCGTCGCGCCGCCTTCGCGCTCGCCCCCCACGGCCAGCGCGGCCGCGCGCGCGACGGGCACATAGGGCGTGGCGTGGCCGCCCAGCGCGATGCCGTAGCCGTTCAGCAGGCAGCAGCGCGCCTTCTCCTCCACCTCCGGCGGGATGGTTCCGGGGCCGAGCCCCGCGAGAAAGCGCGCAAGCCCGCGCGCGAGGGGAAGCGCCTCCGTCATGGCTTGTCTCCTGCCGCCAGCTCCTCGCGCAGCACGCGCTTGAGCACCTTGCCCGAAGGGTTGCGCGGCAGCGCCTCGCGCAGCACGAGGCCCTTCGGAATCTTGAAGCCCGCGAGGCGCCCGCGGCAATGCGCCTGCAGCGTCTCGAGATCGAGCGCGCCGCCCGCGCGCAGCACCACCACCGCCACGGGCCGCTCGCCCCAGCGCGGATCGGGCACGCCCACCACCGCGCATTCCGCGACCTGCGGCAGGGCGTAGAGCACGCGCTCGACCTCCGAACTCGCGATGTTCTCGCCGCCGGAGATGATCATGTCCTTGCGGCGGTCGGTGAGGAACAGGAAGCCCTCGGCGTCGAGGTAGCCGACATCGCCGGTGCGGAACCAGCCGCCGGGGTGGAAGCTCGCCGCGGTCTTGGCGGGTTCCTTCCAGTAGCCGCGGAACACCTTGGGGCCGCGCAGGCAGATCTCGCCCTCTCGCCCGGCGGGCAGCGGCTGGCCCGCCTCGTCGCAGATCGCGATCTCGACATGCGGGGTGGCGCGCCCGGTGGAGCCGATCTTCTCGATCTCGCGCCCAGCCTCCATGAGCGTGTCGCCCGAGCAGGTCTCGGTCAGGCCATAGGCGTCGATGTAGCGGCCCGCGGGGAAGAGCGAGGCGAAGTCGCGGATGCGGCCCTCCGGCGTCTTCTCGCCGCCGCCGATGCACCACTTGAGCGAGGAGAGGTCGAGCCCCTCCGGGTTGCCGTGCTCCAGCGTGCGCGAGAGCATGACGGGGGCCATCCAGGCGCCGGTCAGCCGCTCGCGCGCGATGGCCGAAAGCGCCGCGCGCGCGTCGAACTCCCGCAGGATGCAGAGCGTGCCGCCCATCCACAGCACGCCGAGCCCCGGCAGGTCGAAGGCCCCCACGTGATAGAGCGGCCCGACGACGAGCAGCCTCTCCCGCCGGCCGAGGCCGAGCGCCACCGCGTGCTCCATGCACTTCCAGTAGAAGTTGCCGTAGCTGTGCATGACGCCCTTCGGGCGGTCGGTGGTGCCGGAGGTGTACATCAGCCGGAACAGGTCGCCCTCCTGCCGCGGCGCGGGCGCGGGGATGGGCGTGCCCTCGGGGACGAGGCGGCGGGAGTCCGACTGCGCGGCCTCGTCCAGCAGGACCAGCCCGGGCAGCCCCTCCACCACGCCGCGCAGCTCCTCGTCGGCGAAGAGCAGCCTCGCTTCGGCGTTGTCGAGAATCCAGGCCACCTCCTCGCGCGCCAGGCGGAAGTTGATGGGCAGGAACACGGCGCCGATTCGGCTGGTGGCGATGGCGAGCTCCACGAAGGCCGCGGAGTTCTTCATGAAGGCCGCCACCACCTGCCCCTCGCGCACCCCGCGCGCGGCGAGAAGCCCGGAGAGCGCAGCGGTCCGCTGCTCGAGCGCCGCCCAGCCGATGCGCTGATCGCGGAACAGCAGCGCCTCGTCCCGCGGGCGCTGGCGGGCGTGGAAGGCGACGAAGGCGGAGAGGTTCAGCATGGTCCCTCCGGGGCGGTCCTTGGCGGTCAGTAGCTGCGCGGCATGCCGAGATCGTGCTGGGCGATGAAGTTGAGGATCATCTCCTCCGAGACGGGCGCGAAGCGGAACAGCCGCGCGTCGCGCCACAGCCGCTCCACGTCGAACTCCTTCGCGTAGCCCATGCCCCCCATGGTCTGCATGGCGCGCTCGGTGGCGAGGGCGGCGGCCTGGGCGGCGAGCAGCTTCGCCTGGTTCGCCTCGGACCCGTAGGGCAGGCCCCGGTCGCACAGCGCGGCGGCCTTGTGGTTCAGCAGGGCGGCCGCCTCGCTCAGCGCATGCGCCTGGGCGAGCGGGAACTGCAGCCCCTGATAGGCGCCGATCGGCCGGTCGCCGAACACCTTGCGGGTGGCGGCGTAGTCCACCGCGAGGCGGATGGCGAGGCGCACCGTGCCCACCAGCCCGGCGGTGGTGACGATGCGCTCGGTGTTCAGCACCTCGAGCAGCGCCGGCCAGCCCCGGCCCACCTCGCCCACAACGTCGGGGGCCTCGAGGCGCACCTCGTCGAAGAAGACCGAGGAGGAGGGCAGCGTGTGCGTGCCCAGCTTCTCGATGGGGGCATGGCTCACGCCGGGCCGGTCGGGCTCGATCAGGAACAGCGTGATGCCCTCGGTCTTGCGCCGCACCTCCTCGAGGCGCGCCGTGCGCGCGACCACGAGCATCCGCCGCGCCTGCGGCACCGCCGTGATCCAGACCTTGCGCCCGTTGAGCCGCCATCCCTCGCCATCGGCCCGGGCGAAGCTGCGGATCTCGAGGCTGTTCGTGCCGGCGTCCGGCTCGGTCAGCGCCATGCAGAAGGTGACCTCGCCCGAGAGCAGGCCGGGCAGCAGATCGCGCTTCTGCGCGGGCGTGCCGAAGCGCGCGATGCTGACGCCGCCGAAGATGGGGTTCAGCATGAACATCTGCGCCAGCGTCGCGCCCGCGCCGGCGGCGGTGAGCTGTTCGATGGCGAGCGCCATCTCCAGCATGCCGAGGCCCGCGCCGCCGTATTCCTCGGGCAGCGCGACGCCGCAGAGGCCGGCCTCGCAGATCGCCGCCCAGGCCTCGGCCGGATAGGCCTTGCGCGCGTCCAGATCGCGCCAGTAGGCGGGACCGAAGCGCTCGCCGATGCGCCGGGCGGTCTCCACCACCATGCGCTGCTCGTCGCTGAGCGAGAACTCCATGGATCAGCCCTCCGCCGCCGGCGCGCGCAGCAGCGTCAGCGGCTGTTCCAGAATCTTCGCCACGCGGCCGAGGAAGCGCGCCGCCGCAGCGCCGTCCAGCACGCGGTGGTCCGCGGCGAGCACCAGCGTCGCCTCCTGTCGCAATGCCGGCGCGCCCAGCGCATCCGGGCGGAACACCGGCTCGACCGCGCCGACGCCGAGGATCATGGACTGGCCGGGATTGACGATGGGGACCAGGAAGCGCGCCCCGTGCATCCCGACATTGGAGACGGTGAGGCTCGCCGGCGCCATGTCCTCGTGCGTCAGCGCCCCGGCGCGGGCGCGCGCCACGAGAGCATCGGCGCGTCGCGCCACCTCCTCCAGCGCCGCGCCGCCCGCATCGCGCAGGACGGGGGCGAAGAGGCCCCGCGGCGTGTCCACCGCGAGGCCGACATGCGTGCCCGCAAGCGGCAGCCAGGCCTCATCGGCCCAGACGCGGTTGAGCTCGGGCGCCTCCGAGAGCGCGCGGCCGCAGGCGGCGAGAATCGCGTGGGTGAGGGTGAAGCGCCGCGCGCCCGGCAGAGCCTTCCACTCCTCGCGCAGCGCCAGCAGCCGCGTGAGGTCCGCCGCCGCGCCCAGGTAGAAATGCGGGATCTCGCGCTTCGCCCTGGAGAGACGCCGCGCCGCCGTGGCGCGGGTGCGGTCGAGCGGCAGGGGCGCGGCGGGCGGGGCCTGCGCGGCGGGCCTCGCGGCCTGCGGCACATCGGCCGCCTTGATCCGCCCGCGCGGACCGCTGCCGCGCAGATGCGCGAGGTCGAGGCCGCGCTCGCGCGCCAGACGCCGCGCGAGCGGCGTGGCGAGGATGCGCGGCGGCGCGGGCGGGGCCGGTGCGGGCTGCGGCGCCTCGGCGGGCGCCTCCGGCGGCGCCGCGGTCGCCTCCCCGGTCCAGCGCGCCACCGGCGCGCCCACCGGCACGGTCGCGCCCGCCGGGGCCAGGATCTCCAGGATCTCGCCCTCGCCCGCCGCCTCGATCTCGGTGGCGATCTTCTCCGTCTCGACGACGAAGAGCGCATCCCCGGCGCGCACCCGCATGCCCGGCGCGACCTTCCACTCCGCGAGCAGCCCCTCGGTCATGGTCAGGCCCAGCTTGGGCATGAGGATCTCGCCCGCCATGCGGCGCCTCAGCGGCCCATGAAGCGGGCCGGGCGCTTCTCGACGAAGGCGCGGCAGCCCTCATGCGCGTCGGTGCTGTCGAGCACGAGGCCGATCATCGCATGTTCGTGCGCCAGCGCCTGGGGCAGCGGCATCTGCGCGCCCTCGCGCAGCGTGCGCTTGAGCAGCTTCAGGACCAGCGGCGATTTCGCCGCCAGCCTTTCGGCCATCGCCAGCGCCTGCGGCACCACCTCGGCGCGCGGCACGACGCGGTTGGCGAGCCCGAGGGCGAGCGCCTGCTCCGCGCCGATCTGCTCGCCCAGGAACATCAGCTCCCGCGCGCGGCAGGGCGCGATTTCCCGGATCAGGCGCTGGCTTCCGCCCGCGCCGGGGAACAGGCCGAGGTTGATCTCCGGCAGGCCGAGGCGCGCCGTATCGGCGAGGATTCGCAGATCGGTGCAGAGCAGCAGCTCCGTCCCGCCGCCCAGCGCGAAGCCGTTCACCGCGGCGATGGTGGGCTTGTCGCAGCGCTCCACGCGGTCGAACACGCGGTGCAGCGCCTCGCCCAGCTCCAGGTAGTGCGCGAGTCCCTGGCGGCTCTCCAGGTCGCGGATGTCGCCGCCCGCCACGAAGGCCCTCTCGCCCGCGCCGGTGATGACGATGGCGCGCAGCGCGGGATCGGCTTCGGCCGCCATGAAGGCCCGCTCGAAGGCGGCGAGGGTGGCGAGGTCGAGCGCGTTCAGCGCGGCGGGGCGGTTGATGGTGAGCAGCGCCACCGCGCCGCGCGTCTCGGAGAGGACGAGGTCATCGGCCATGCGCGTCTCCATCAGGCGAGGGTGCGGCGGACGGCCGCCGCGATGCGCGCCGCATCGGGCCGCCAGGCGGCCTCCAGCGGCTTGGCGAAAGGCACCGGGGTGAAGGGCGCGCCCACGCGCAGGATCGGCCCGTCCAGCTCGTCGAAGCCGACATCGGCCATGCGCGCCGCGATCTCCGCGCCCACGCCGAACGCCTCCACCGCCTCATGCGCGATGACGAGGCGATGCGTGCGCGAGAGGCTCTCCAGCACCGCTGCCTCGTCCCAGGGCTGGAGGCTTCGGAGGTCCAGCACCTCCGCCTCGACGCCCTCGCGCGCCAGCTCCTCCGCCGCGGCGAGGGACCAGTGCACCGCCGCGCCGTAGCAGAGGATGGTGGCGTCGCGCCCCGGCCGCGCAAGGCGGGCGCGGCCGATGGGCACGGCGGCGGGCGGCTCGGGCAGCTCGCCCTTCATGGCGTAGAGGCCCTTGTGCTCCACCACGATCACGGGATCGGGATCGGCGATGGCGCTGCGCAGCAGCCCGTAGGCGTCGGCCGGCGTGGCGGGGCAGACCACCTTGAGCCCCGGCACATGGCAGAGCCAGGCCTCGAGGCATTGCGAGTGCTGCGGCCCGGCCGAGAGGCCCCCGCCATGCGGGGTGCGCAGCACCATCGGCACGCCGCGCTGCCCGCCGAACATGAAGCGCGCCTTGGCGGCCTGGTTCACCAGCGCGTCCATGGCCAGCGTGATGAAGTCCATGAACATGATCTCGACCACGGGCCGCAGCCCGGTCAGCGCCGCACCCACCGCCGCGCCGACCAGCGCCGCCTCGGCGATCGGCGTGTCGCGCACGCGCTCGGGGCCGAAGCGCTCGCGCAGGCCGCGCGTCGCGCCGAAGGGGCCGCCCGCCTCGCCGATGTCCTCCCCGAGAAGGACCACCGAGGGGTCCGCCTCCATCGCGTCCGACAGCGCGCGGGTGATGGCCTGCAGGGTGCGCAGCTCGGCCATCGCTCAGCCCTCCGCCGGCGCATAGGCGCCCATGCGCTCCTCCTCCCAGCACGGCGCGGGCTCGGCGCGCGCGGCCTCGATGGCGGCGGCGACGGCGGCGCGGCGCTCCGCCTCGATGGCCTCCAGGGCGGCCGCCTCGCCGCCGGAAGCGAGGAAGGCGGCGCGGGCGCGGGCGATGGGATCCTCCGCCAGCGCCTCGGCGGCCTCGGCCGGGTCGCGGTAGCGCTGGGGATCGCCCTCGAAATGGCCGCGCCAGCGTCGCGTGCGCGCCTCGATGACGCGCGGCCCTTCGCCGCGGCGCAGCGCGGCCACCGCCTCCTCGGCGGCGTCGGCGACGGCGATCGCATCGGCGCCGTCCACCTCGCGGTGCGGAATCCCGTGCGCCGCGGCGAGCGCCGAGAGGCGCGCGGCGAGCTGCGTCTCGGTGCGGCTGAACTCGGCCCAGCCGTTGTTCTCGCAGGCGAACAGAAGGGGCAGGCGCCACAGCGCGGCGATGTTCATCGTCTCGTGCATCACGCCCTCGGCCAGCGCCCCGTCGCCGAAGAAGGCGACGGCGACGCCGCCCGTCCGGCGCGTGCGGTGCGCGAGCGCCGCGCCGAGCGCGATGGGCGCGCCCGCGGCGACGATGCCGTTCGCGCCCAGCATGCCGATGGAGAGGTCGGCCACATGCATGGAGCCGCCGCGCCCGCGGCAGACGCCGCCCGCCTTGCCCATCACCTCCGCGAAGAAGCCGTTCAGGTCGAGGCCATGCGCCAGCGCGTGCCCGTGCCCGCGATGGGTGGAGGCCACGCTGTCCCCGGGCGCGAGGGCCGCGCAGATGCCCGCGGCCACCGCCTCCTGCCCGACCGAGAGATGGATGAAGCCGGGCACCTCGCCGTCGGCGAAGAGGCGGGCGAGCGCCATCTCCGCCTCCCGGATGGCGACCATGGTGCGGTAGAGGGCAAGCAGCTCGGCCATGCCCGTCACACCTGCAGGTAGCGCGCCTGGATGTCCGGCTCGGCGCGGAACTGCGCCACGCTGCCGCGCCAGACGATCGCGCCCTTGTCGATCACCGCGACCTGTGTGGCGACGGCGAGGCAGAAGCGGCTGTTCTGCTCGGCGAGGACGATCGTGGTGCCCATCTCGCGCAGGGTGCGGATCAGCGCGCCGATCTGCTGCACGATCAGCGGCGCGAGGCCTTCGGAGGGCTCGTCGAGCAGCAGGACTGCCGGGTTGCCCATCAGGCTGCGCGCGATGGTCAGCATCTGCTGCTCGCCGCCCGAGAGCCGCCCCGCCAGCCGCTTGCGCAGGGGCGCGAGCAGGGGCAGCACCTCGAAGGCGCGCCGGGCGTTCCACTCGCGCCCCGCCACGCCCTCGCGCTCGGCGATCTCCAGGTTCTCCTCGACCGTGTGCTCGGGGAACACCTGCCGGTCCTCCGGAACGAAGCCCAGCCCCGCGCGCGCGATACGATAGGGCGGCTGGCCGGTCACCTCCCTCCCGCGCACCATCACCCGGCCGGCGCGCGGCCGGAGCAGCCCCATGATGGCCTTGAAGGTGGAACTCTTGCCCGCGCCGTTGCGGCCCATCAGCGCCAGCGTCTCGCCGCGCTCCACCGAGAGCTTCACGCCGAAGAGCACCTGGCTCGCGCCATAGGCGGCGTCCAGCCCTTCCACCTCGAGTTCGTGCACGCTCACGGCGCGGCCTCCAGCGCGTGCTCGGCGCCGAGATAGGCCTCGATCACGGCGGGGTTGCGCCGCACCTCCTCCGGCGTGCCCTCGGCCAGCACCGCGCCGTAGCGCAGCACGCGCACGCTCTCGGCGATGCGGAAGACGATGTCCATGTCGTGCTCGATGAAGACGAGGGTGAGGCCCTTCGCCTGCCACAGCCGATAGACGCGCTCGATCATGCGCCAGCGCTCCTCCGGCCCCATGCCGGCGGTCGGTTCGTCGAGCAGCAGAACCTTGGGGTCGAGCGCGAGGGCCATGGCGACGTCGAGCAGCTTCTGGTCCCCGTGGGAGAGGTGCTTCGCCGGCCGGCGCGCGAGCGGCGAGAGGCCGCAGAGCTCCATCACCTCCTCCGCGCGCCGGGCGATGTCGCGCGGCGGGAAGGCGGAGAAGAGGCGCGCGGTGCGGCCCTCATGCGTCATGATCGCCGCGGCGAGGCTCTCGGCCACCGTGAAGGACGGGAACAGGTTCGCCACCTGGAAGGCGCGGCCGATGCCCTTGCGCACGATGGCCTGCCGGTCGAGGCCCGTGATGTCCTCGCCGTCGAGCAGCACGCGGCCCGCGCTCGGCGGCAGCTTGCCGGTGACGAGGTGGAACAGCGTCGTCTTGCCCGCGCCGTTCGGGCCGATGATGGCCGAGAGGGTGCCGGGGGCGAAGCTCAGCGTCACGTCGTCGGTGGCGACCACGCCGCCGAAGGCCTTGCGCAGCCCAACGAGTTCCAGCCGCCCGCCCGTCACGGCGCGTTCCCCCGCGGCCCGGGCAGGCCGCCATAGGTGGCCCAGGAGCCCGCGACCAGCCAGCCCGCATCCACCGGCAGGTTGACGCCGGTGATGGCGCGCGCGGCGTCGGAGCAGAGGAAGCAGACGGCCTCGGCGATGTCCTCCGGCGTCACCATCGCGCCGAGCGCGCTGGTGCCCTCGAGCAGGGTCGCGTCGCGCTCGCCGGCCTCGATGGCGCGCTGCAGGGCGGGGGTGCGGGTGAAGCCGGGAGAGACGGCGTTGACCCGCACGCCGGAGCGGCCCCACTCGGCGGCGAGGCAGCGCGTCATCTCCAGCACCGCGGCCTTGGCGGGCGAATAGGCGTGCAGCGGCATGGAGCGGATGCCCGCGATGGAGCCGATGGTCACGATGGCCCCGCGCCCGCGCAGCGCCATGCGCCGGCCGAAGGCCACAGCGGAGTTCCAGGTGCCGATCTGGTCTATCCGCACGACATCCTGCACCACCGCCTCGGGCAGCTCCTCGGCGCGCAGCGGGCGCTGCAGCACGCCCGCGCTGGTGACCAGGATCTCGACCGGGCCGATCTCGGCCTCGATGGCGGCGGCGCAGGCCTCGTTGGCCTCCTGGGTGGCGACGTCCAGCGCCATGGCGGCGGCGCCGATGGCGCGGGCCAGCGCCTCGGCGCGGGCGGCATCGCGGTCGGTGACGACGACGCGCGCGCCGCGGGCGGCGAGCAGGCGGCAGCAGGCCTCGCCGATGCCGCTCGCGCCGCCGGTGACCACGGCCACGCGGCCTGCGAAAGGCTGTTGCGTCATGGGCGGCGCTCCCTCCGTTCGCGCCACGCCTCCACCAGGAAGTCGAGCAGCCCCTTGCGGAGCCCGAGCACGAGGACGAGCAGGATCGCCCCCATGTAGAGCCCGTGGTGATCGGTGAGCGCGGTGATCCGGTCGTTCAGCAGGATGAACAGGGCGGCGCCGACGATGGGGCCGAGAAAGACCGTGATGCCGCCCAGCATGATCATGAAGATCGCCTCGCCGGAGGTGGTCCAGAAGGCGAAGGAGGGGAAGGCGCCGGAGACGTAGAGGCTCATCAGCACGCCCGCCAGCCCCGCGAAGGTGCCGGCGATGACGAAGGCGCCCAGCCGGTAGCGGAACACCGACAGGCCGAGGAAGGCGGCGCGGTCCGGGTTGTCGCGCAGCATGCGCAGCGCCGCGCCGAAGGGCGAGCGCACCACCTGGCGGAGGATGACCGTCGAGGCGATCAGGCAGAAGGCGGAGAACAACGCAAGGTGATCCTGCCGCGCGAGGTCTATGCCGAGGAAGGCCGGCTTCGGGATGCCGCCCATCAGCCCCTGGTCGCCGCCGGTCAGCGGAATCCAGGCGAGGATCACGGAATGCAGCAGCATCTGGAAGGCGAGGGTGAGGAAGGCGAAGTAGATCTCGGTCAGCCGCACGCAGAGCGCCCCCACGACCAGCGCGAAGAGGGCCGAGGCGGCCAGCGCGGCGACCAGCGCGGCGGGGATGGACCAGGCGCCTGTCTGCATCAGCAGGCCGAAGGCGTAGGCCCCCATGGCGAAGTAGGCCGCATGTCCGAAGGAGACGAGGCCGGTCACGCCGATCAGCAGGTTCAAGGACAGCGCGAGCAGCGCGAAGGTGGCGAAGCGGATGGTGAAGTCGAGCAGCCCCGGCGAGCCGAGGCCGAGGTCCAGCGCCGCCAGCGCGGCGAAGGCCAGCGCCCCGAAGAGGAGATCCCCGCGGACGCTGTCGGCGAGCCCCCTCACGAGCCGCGCCTCCCCCCGAGGCCGCTCGGCTTGAGCAGGAGGACGAGCGCCATGATGACGAACATCATCCCCTCGACGAAGAGCGGGAAGCCGATGGAGCCGAAGGAGCGGGTGAGGCCGATGATCAGCGAGGCGGCGAGCGCGCCGCCGATGGAGCCCATGCCGCCGATCACCGTCACGATGAAGCTCTCGATGAGGATGGAGACGCCCGCGCCCGGCACCACGGAACGGATGGGCGCCGAGAGCGCGCCGGCCGCGCCCGCGAGCATGGCGCCGATGGCGAAGACGACGGCATAGAGCGCGGTGGTGTTCACGCCCAGCGCCGCGACCATGGAGGGGTTCACCGCGGCCGCGCGCACGGTGCGGCCGAACTTGGTGCGGCCCATGCCCCAGGCGAGCAGCAGCGCGATGGCCGCGGTGACGAGGAACAGGATTGCGTAGAAGTAGGGCACGATGCCGCCCGCGATGATGAAGGGCGGCTGGCGGAGCGAGTCCGGTACGCCCATCGAGAGGAAATCGGCGCCCCAGACGATCTTCACCACGTCGTCGAGGATCAGCACGATCGCGTAGCAGACCAGAAGCTGCATCAGCACGTCCGCGCCGTAGATGCGGCTGAGCAGCAGCCGCTCGCACAGCAGGCCGAGCACGGCCACGCCCAGCGCGCCGAACGCCGCCGCCGCGACGAAGCTGCCCGTCGCGCCGTAGCCCGCCAGCGCGAGATAGGCCCCCACCATGTAGAAGGAGCCGTGCGCGAAGTTGACGAGGCCGAGCACGCCGAAGATCAGCGTCAGCCCGGAGGCGACGAGGAAGAGCAGCATGCCGATCGTCAGCCCCGCGGAGACCTGCGTGACGATGCAGGAGAGCGTGGCGACGCAGTCGAGGAGTTCGTTCAGCTCCATCGCGCGCGGACCTTCAAGCGGGACGGGCGCGCGGAGGGCCCGCGCGCCCAGGGACGATCACAGCCAGCCCTTGGCGCGCTTCCACTCGGCCTCGAGCCGGAAGATCGTGTTCCAGTCGGCCGTCTGCATGTTCTCGACGAAGGGATCGGCGCTGATGGTCGTGCCCCAGCCGATGGCGTAGCCCACCAGCGTCTGGTCCTCGGCGCGCATGGTCACGCGGCCGTCGGCGCCGAAGGGGCTCTCGATGGTCATGCCGCGCAGCTTATCGGCGACCGCGCGCGGCGAGGTGCCGCCCACCTCGCGCAGCGCCGTGGTGAGCAGGCGCACCGCGGTCGCGGCCTGCCAGGACCAGTTGGTGGGGAAGGTGTTGAAGCGGCGGTTGTATTCGGCGGCGAAGTCGCGGTTGCCCGGCACGTCGGGGAAGTTGCGCAGGTAGCGGTTTCCGGAATGCGCCCCGCGCGGCAGGTTCCGGATCTGCTGCAGCGTCGTGTAGTCCGCCAGGTTCACGCCGAAGAACTGCGTGTTCGCCAGCAGGCCGAAGATGGAGGCCTGCTCCATGAAGGTCACGAGATCGCCGGCCCAGAGGCAGGAGTAGATCGCCTGCGGCCGCCCCTGCGAGAGGCGCGTGATGTTCTCCGTGTAGTCGGGCTGGAAGAGGCGCGGCCAGGTCTCGCCCACCACCTGCACCTCGGGCACGAAGTGCCGGAGGTATTCCAGGAACTCGGCGGTGGTGTCGCGGCCATAGGCGTAGTCGGGCGAGACGGTCATCCAGCGGCGGAGGTTGCGGGCGCGCACCACGCTCGCGGCGTAGGCGCCGCCGGCGATGGAGTCGTGGATGCCCTGCCGCGCCACGCGGAAGGCGTTCCAGAAGCGCTGGCGCGGATCGGCGCTCAGCGAGGAGGTTTCCGAGTTGACGTGCATGGTGACGGTGCCCGTCTCGCGCACCACCTCGTGCACGGCGAAGCCTCCGGAGGAGGGCTCGCAGTCGAGGATGAACTCGCAGCCGTCGCTGCTGATCATCTCGCGCGCGAGGCGCGCGGCCTCGGCGGGGGTGCCGCGGCTGTCGCGCACGATCAGCTCGATCATGCGCCCGTCCAGGCCGCCGGAGGCGTTGAAGCGCTCCACCTCCATCTGCATCGCGTTGCGCGAGGAGATGCCGAGCTGCGCGACGCGACCCGAGAGGATGGTGGGCACCCCGACCTTGATGGGCTGGCGGGACTGGCCGAAGGCGATGTTGGGGCTTGCGAGTACCGCGGCCCCGGCCGCGCCCAGAAGGCCGCGACGGCCGAACCCGGTGTTGCGTTGCTGCGCCATGGCGCGCTCCTCCCTCTTGGTTGCCGTGGGCCGGACGGGCTTTGCGCCTCGGTTCCGGATGCTCTTGGACGCAGGCAGGCTAACGCCGTGCGGGCCGGGCGGTCAACAGAGGCTGCAAATCACGAATCGCGGTTCATTTTTCGCGCCTCGCAGGCGCCGGGGTCGAGCCCGCGGCGCAGCAGCTTGAGGTAGGCGCTGACCAGCTCCTCGGGCGGCGGGCGCACCTTGCCGCCGGGCGCGTAGGCGTAGCGCATGCTGGTGTAGCTGCGCGCGGCCATCAGCAGGAAGACCAGCGGCTCCACCTCCGCCTCCGTGAAGTGGGCGAGCGCGCCGCGCGCGCGGGCGCGGCAGAGGGCGCGGCGATAGTCGGCCGCGATGTTCTCGATGTGGCGGCGGAAGCCGCGCGGGGCGAAGAACTCGGCCTCGTGCAGGATGCGGAAGAAGGCGGGGCGGCGCTGCAGGAACTCGAAGAAGGCCCGGAAACGCCGCTCCTCGCGCGCGATCTCGTCGCCCGCTCCGGCGACGGCGCCGGCGATGTGGGCCAGCATCTCCTCGCCCAGCTTTGGCAGCAGCTCGTCCAGCAGCGCCTGGCGGGAAGGGAAGTAGGTGTAGAAGCTGCCCTGCGCGATGCGCGCCGCGGCGGTGATGCGCGCGACCGAGGCGCCGGCATAGCCGTGACGCCCGACCACCCGAGCCGCGGCCTCGAACAGCGCGGCGCGGGTCTTCTCCGCGCGTTCGCGCCGCGCCGAGGTGCGGGCGCGTTTGACCGAGGGCGCACTCATCGGCCCTGGCCTGCCTTCCCGGGTCCGCCGGCCAGCGCCTCGCTCAACTCATGGGCGCGCGCCTTGAGCGCGCGCGCCAGAGCCGCGAGCCGCGCCTGGGTGAACTGCCCGCTGAAGCCGATGGCGGAGAGCGCCATGACCGGCCTGCCGCCCTCGTCCAGAACCGGGGCGGAGACGGTGGTGACGCCGCGCACGTAGCGGTCCCGGTCCATGGCGTAGCCCCTGCGCCGGGCGGCGCGCACCTCGGCGAGATAGGTCTCCACCGGCGGCGGGGCCTGCCAGCGCAGCGTGGGGAAACGCGCGCGGATCTCCTGCTCGCCGAGTTGGTCGAAGGCCGCGAAGCAGCGGCCCAGCGCGCCGATCAGCAGGGGCAGGCGCTGGCCGATGCTCATGTGCACGCGCATCGCCTCCTCGTTGTCGGCCCGCTCGACGAGCACCACGCGGTCCGGGCCGGCGCGCTGCCAGAGCGTCATGGTCACGCGGAACTCGGAGGCGAGGGCCTCGAGATGCGGCCGCGCGAGCCGCGCGATGGACGCCTTCTCGAGCGAGCCCTTGGCCATCTCGACGAAGCCGAGACCGAGGGCGTAGGTCTTGGTCCGCTCGTCGAAGACGACGAGGCCCTCGTGCACCAGCGTCTTGAGCAGGTTGAAGGCGGTGCTGGGGTTGAGGGCGAGATCGCGCGCGATCTGGCTGACGCCGAGCGGCGCGCGTGCCCGTGCGAGGTGCCGCAGGATGTGCAGCCCGGCGACCAGCGCGCCGACGAGCTTGGGCGGCCCGGCACCCGCCTCCCTGGACGATGCGCGCCGGTTGCGGGGCGCGGGCGCCGAAGCCTTCTCCATGGGGAATGGGTGGAGACGGGCGCTGCTCCTGTCAAGCGCGCGGGCGGGGCGTTTGACGCTGCGCCCATGCGGTCGCTATCTTCCCTTTACAGAAAATCTTTCAGCAAAAAGAAAGGTAGCGTCCGCTCGTGACCACCGCCATGGAACTCGATCCCCATCCCGAGATCCGCGAGGCGGTGGCCCGGATCTGCGCCCGCTTCGACCTGGACTACTGGCGCCGCTGCGACGAGGAGGGCCGTTTCGCGCAGGAGTTCTTCGAGGCGATCCGTGATGCCGGATTCCTCTCGATCATCATGCCGACCGAGCTCGGCGGCGCGGGGCTCGGCATGCAGGCCGCCGCCGTGATGGTGCGGACCATCGCCGAGGGCGGCGGCGGCTGGACCGCCGCCAGCACGGTGCACGCCTACATCTTCGGCCCGATGTCCATCGTCGCACACGGCAGCCCCGAGCAGCGCGCGCGCATGCTGCCGCCACTGATCAGCGGGCGCGAGCGCCCGTGCTTCGGCGTGACGGAGCCCAGCACCGGCCTCGACACGACGCGCGTGAAGACGCGCGCGGTGCGCAGGGGCGACACCTACTACATCACGGGCCAGAAGGTCTGGACGACGGGCGCGGCCATCGCCGACCGGATTCTGCTGCTGGCCCGCACCACTCCGATCGAGCAGACCGCCCGGCCGGTGGACGGGCTCAGCCTCTTCTTCGCGCCGATGGACCCGCGCCACGTCACGGTGCGGCCCATCCCGAAGCACGGGCTCGGCTCCATCGCCTCCTGCGAGGTGTTCATCGAGGAGCTGCCCGTGCCCGTGCAGGACCGGATCGGCGAGGAAGGGCAGGGCTTCCGCTGCCTGCTCGACAGCCTCAATCCCGAGCGGATCATGGTCGCGGCCGAGACGGTGGGCATCGGGCGCGCCGCGCTCGGCCTCGCCGCGCGCTACGCGAGGGAGCGCGAGGTGTTCGGCCGCAAGATCGGGCAGAACCAGGCGATCCAGCATCCGCTCGCACAGGGCTGGATGGAGCTGGAGGCCGCGAACCTGATGGCCATGAAGGCCGCGGCGCTCTACGACGCGAAGCAGCCCTGCGGGGCGGAGGCCAACGCCGCGAAATTCCTCGCCGCCGAGGCCGCGAACAGGGTCTGCCGCCAGGCGATGATCACGCATGGCGGCTACGGCTACGCCAGGGAATACCACGTGGAGCGCCTGGCGCGGGAGAGCATGATCCCCGTTCTGGCGCCGGTCGGCCAGGCGCTGGTGCTCTCCTACATCGCCGAACGCGTGCTCGACCTGCCGAAATCCTACTGAGGGCGCGTCGTCGCGCGCTAGACCCGCAGGTGGCAGGCGACGAAGTGCCCGGGACTCGTCTCGCGCAGCTCCGGCACTTCGCTGCGGCAGCTTCCCTGGTTCGCGATGGGACAGCGCGTGTGGAAGTTGCAGCCCGGGGGCGGGTTGAGCGGGCTCGGCACATCGCCCGCGAGTCGGATGCGCTCGCGCTTCAGCGTGGGATCCGGGATGGGCACCGCGGAGAGCAGCGCCTCCGTATAGGGATGGCGGGGGTTGGTGTAGAGCTCGCGCGCAGAGGCGATCTCCACGATGCGGCCCAGATACATCACCGCCACGCGGTCGCTGATGTGCTCGACCACGCTCAGGTCATGGGCGATGAACAGGTAGGTGAGGCCGAACTTCTCCTGCAGGTCCTCGAGCAGGTTCACCACCTGCGCCTGGATGGAGACGTCGAGCGCGCTCACCGGCTCGTCGCAGATCACGAGCTTGGGCGAGACGGCCAGCGCGCGGGCGATGCCGATGCGCTGGCGCTGCCCGCCCGAGAACTCGTGCGGGAAGCGGCGCATGTGGTCGGCGCGCAGCCCCACCGTCTCAAGCAGCTCCACCACCCGCGCCTCGCGCTCGCGCGGCGATTTCGCGAGGCCGTGGATGGTCAGCGCCTCGCCGATGATGCCGCCCACGGTCATGCGCGGGTTGAGCGAGGCGAAGGGATCCTGGAAGATGATCTGCATGTCGCGCCGCAGCGCGAGCATCTCGCGCTCGTTCAACGCCGTGACGTCGCGGCCCTCGAACCAGACCTGGCCGGAGGTCGGCTCGATCAGCCGCAGGATCAGCCGCCCGGTTGTGGACTTCCCGCAGCCGGACTCGCCCACCAGCCCCAGCGTCTCGCCGCGCGCGAGGTCGAAGGAGACGCCGGAGACGGCGTGCACCTGCCCCACCGTCCGGCGCAGCACGCCGCCCTTCACGGGAAAGCGCTTCACCAGCTTCTCGACGCGAAGCAGCGGATCACTCATGCGGCGAGACTCTCGGCATGCAGGCAGGCAACCTTGTGGCCGGGCGCCACCTCGCGCAGCGCCGGCTCGGCGGCGGCGCACTCGGCCGTGGCGTGACGGCAGCGCGCGGCGAAGCGGCAGCCGGGCGGCGGGTTGAGCAGAGAGGGCACGGTGCCGGGGATGGCCTCGAGCCGCCGGTGCTCCGTCGCCGCGAGATCGAGGCGCGGGATGGAGCGGATCAGCCCCTGCGTGTAGGGGTGGCGCGGGGCGGCGAAGAGGGCGCGCACCGGCGCCTCCTCCACCACCTTGCCCGCATACATCACCACCACGCGCTGC
The DNA here is from genome assembly GCA_046291055.1 of Roseococcus sp. GTDB lineage: Bacteria > Pseudomonadota > Alphaproteobacteria > Acetobacterales > Acetobacteraceae > Roseococcus. The sequence continues at coordinate 9,342 of JBKBSR010000004.1, read as the reverse complement.
GCCGTCTCCGCCACCACGCCCATCGCGTGGGTGATGAGGAGAACGGCCATGCCCAGCCGCTCCTTCATCTCGTTCAGCAGGTCGAGGATCTGCGCCTGGATGGTGACGTCGAGCGCCGTCGTCGGCTCGTCGGCGATGACGAGCTTCGGGTTGCAGGCCAGCGCCATGGCGATCACCACGCGCTGGCGCATCCCGCCCGAGAACTGGTGCGGGTAGTCGTGGACGCGCTTGTGCGGGTTGGGGATGTGCACGAGGCGCAGCATCTCCGCCGCGCGCTCGAGCGCCGCGCGGCGCGAGAGCCCCTCGTGGTGCCGCAGCGTCTCGGCGATCTGCTCGCCCACCGTATAGACGGGATTGAGCGAGGTCATCGGCTCCTGGAAGATGTAGCCGATCTCCTTGCTGCGGATGGCGCGCATGCCCTCGGGCGGCAGCGGCACGAGGTCGCGCCCCTGCCAGAGGATGCGCCCGCCCGTGATGCGCCCCGGCGGCATGGCGATGAGCTTGAGCACCGTCATCGCCGTGACGGTCTTGCCGCAGCCGGATTCACCGACGACGCAGACCGTCTCGCCCGCGTCCACGCCGATGGAGACGCCGTCCACGGCGCGGACCATGCCGTCATCGGTGGAGAAATGGACCTGGAGATTCTCGATCTCGAGAAGACGCGGGCTGCTCACTTCACTCGCCCCTACTTCACGCGACGGGGATCGAAGGCGTCGCGCAGGCCGTCCCCCACGAAGTTGATGGACAGCACCGTGAGGAAGATCGCGAGCCCGGGGAAGATCGCCCAGTGCGGCGCGAAGTCGAGGTTGTCCTTCGCGTCGAACAGCAGGCGGCCCCAGGTCGGGATGTCGGGCGGGAAGCCGAGGCCGAGGAAGGAGAGGGTGCTTTCCGCGATGATCGCGGCCGCGATGTCGATGGTGGCCGCCACCAGCACGGGCCCGATGGAGTTGGGCAGGATGTGCACCATCACCATGCGCGTGCGGGTGGCGCCGAGCGCGCGCGCGGCCTCCACGAACTCCTTCTCGCGCAGCGAGAAGAACTGCGCGCGCACGAGGCGGGCCACCGGCATCCAGCGGAAGCCGCCGATGATCAGCACGATGAGGATGAACACCCCCAGCTCCGGCCCCACGATACCCACCAGCGAGTCGCGGAAGAGGTAGATGATCAGCAGCAGCAGCGGCAGCTCGGGCAGGGAGAGGAAGAGGTCGGTCAGCCACATCAGCGCCGCGTCCACCCGCCCGCCGGCCATGCCGGCGACGGCGCCAACGATCACGCCCACCAGGATGGCCACCGACATCGCCGCGAAGCCGACGGCGAGCGAGATGCGCCCGCCATAGAGGATGCGCGCGAGCAGATCCTGCCCGAGATCGTCCGTGCCCAGCGGATGCTCCCAGGAGGGGCCCTGCAGCCGCTTGGAGAAGTCGATCTCGTCGATCGGCGCCGTCCAGACGAAGGGGCCGATCAGAACGGCCAGCACGAGGAAGCCCAGCACGCACAGGCTCGCCATGGCCAGCCGGTGCTTGCGGAAGCGCCGCCAAGCCTCGCCCCAGGGGCCGGGCTGGGGGCGATCCGCCGCCGCGCTAGCGGTAGCTGATGCGGGGGTCGAGCCAGCCATACAGAAGGTCCGCGATCAGGTTGAACAGGATGACGAGGCAGGCGAACACGAAGGTGACCGCCATGATCACCGGCGTGTCGTTGGACAGCACCGCGCTGATCAGCAGCGAGCCGATGCCGGGCACGCGGAAGATCTGCTCGGTGACGATCGCGCCGCCGAAGATGATGGGCATCTGCAGCGCAACCAGCGTCACCACCGGGATCATCGCGTTGCGCACCACATGGCGGGTGATCACCGTGCGCTCCGGGATGCCCTTGGCGCGCGCGGTGGTGACATGGTCGAGCCGGATCACGTCCAGCACCGCCGAGCGCACGAAGCGCACCAGCGCCGCGCCCTGGAACAGGCCGAGCACCGTCACCGGCATGATGGATTGCCGGAACTGGTCCCACCACCAGCGCCAGCCCGTCGAGTCGAGCTGGGTGCGGTAGACGAAGGGGAACCAGTCGAGGTGGATGGAGAAGAGCAGAATCAGCAGCAGCCCGGTGAAGAATGTGGGCAGAGAGAAGCCGACGAAGGCGAGGGTGTTGGCGATCTGGTCGAAGATCGAATAGGGCCGCGTGGCGGCGTAGATCCCCACCGGCAGCGCCACCAGCAGCGCCAGCACCTGCGAGGCGCCGATCACCGCGATGGTCACCGGCAGGCGCTGCAGGATCAGGTCGTCCACCGGGATGCGCGAGACGAAGGAGAAGCCCCAGTCCCCCCTCAGCATGGCGAACAGCCAGTTGAAGTAGCGGACGTGGATGGGATCATCGAGCCCGAGGCTCGCGCGCAGGTTCGCGCGCACCTCGGGCGGCACGGCCGGGTTGGTCGCCAGCTCCTCGAAGGGGTCGCCCGGCGCCATGGCCAGCACGGCGAACAGCACCACGCTGATCCCGAGGATGCTCGGGATCATCAGCAGCAGGCGCCGGATCAGATAGCTGGTCACGCGCGGATCAGGCCTCGCGCCACCAGTCGGAGAGCAGCCACACCGTGCTGTCCCAGGCACTCAGCACGGGGCGCAGGTTGTTCAGGCTGGCGCTGACCAGCGGGCGCTGCACGATCGGGATGATGTGGTTGCTGCCCACGATCAGGTCGTTCATCCGGATGAACAGGGCCGCGCGCTTGACGGGATCCAGCTCGCCCTCCGCCTCGCGGAAGATGCGGTCGTATTCCTCGTTGCGCCAGCGCACGATATTGCGGCCCTGCCAGGAGTTGGCGCGGCTCGCGATCTCCCACGACACGTACTGGTTCATGAAGCGCTGCGGGTCCGCCTGCGTCATGGTCGTGGTGTACATCTGCATGTCGGCGTAGAACTTCGTGAAGGTGTCCGGGTTCGCCACGTCCGAGGAGAAGAACACCGAGGCCGTCACGGTCTTCAGCTCGATCTCGATACCCGCGCGCTGCGCCGCCTGGCGGATGATCTGCTGGGTGCGCTGGCGCGGCGCGTTCACCGAGGTCTGGAACACGAAGCGCAGCCGCACCCCGTCCTTCTGGCGGATGCCGCCCTGGCCGCGCGCCCAGCCCGCGCGGTCCAGGATCTCGTTCGCCCGCGCCACGTTGAACTCCATGCGCATGTTGGGCGAGCGGAAGCGCGGCGGGTTGTTGAGGAAGTTGGGCGTGGCCGGCCCGCCGCGGCCGTAGATGAAGCGGCTGATGCTCTCGCGGTCCACCAGCAGCGCCATGGCCTGGCGCACGGCGGGGTCGCGGAAGGCCGGGTGCTGGGTGGTGATGGAGCTGCGCTCGCCGTTCACCTCCACATTGGGGTCGGTGGCGTTGAGCTGGATGAACTCGATGTTGCCGCCCTCGACGATGTTCACGCGGCCGCGGCCCGCCGCCTCCAGCCGCTGCAGGATCTCGTCCTCCACCTGCAGGTTCCAGGCATAGTCGAAATCCGCCGTCTGCAGCACGGCGCGCGCGGCCGAGACCGCATCGCCGCCACCCTTGATCTCGATCGTGTCGAAGAAGGGCCGGTTCGGCTTGTGGTAGTTCGGGTTCGCCTCGGCGCGCAGCGTGTCGCCGGGGGCGAAGCTCACGAAGCGGTAGGCGCCGGTGCCCACCGGGCGCAGGTTGGTGGGCGCGTCGCGCGAGTTCGGGCCGTTGAAGTTGGCGAAGAGGTGGCGCGGGATGATCACGCCCGCCGTGGCCACGAAGGCGTCCGCCCAGAAGGGCGTGGGGCGCTCGAACTCCACGCGCACCGTGTAGTCGTCCACCTTCACCACGTTCAGCCCCTGGTAGGAGCCGCTGGTGGTCGCGCCCACCGCCGGGTTGCGCGAGTATTCGGCGGTGAACACCACGTCGTCTGCCGTGAAGTCCTGGCCGTCATGCCACTTCACGCCGCGCTTGAGCTTCCAGGTGACGGAGCGGCCGTCGGCCGAGAGGCCGCCGTTCTCGACCGAGGGGATCTCGGCCGCCAGCACCGGGTGCAGCGTGCCGTCCGTCGCCCAGCCGGCCAGCGGCTCGTAGAAGACGCGGCTCGAATCCTGGTTGGTGGTGCCCACCGCGAAATGCGGGTTGAGCAGCGTCGAGGCCTGCCAGTAGAGGATGCGCAGCGCCCCGCCGCCGCGGCGCGTGGGCGCATAGTTGGGCACGCTCTGCGCCGCGGCCGGCGCCGCGCCGGTCACGGCGAGGAGCTGCGTGGCCATGGGCACGGTCAGCCCCAGCGCCGCCATCCGCTTCACGAAGCCCCGGCGCGAGAGGCTGCCGCGCTTCACGCGGCCGATCAGGTCACGGAGCGTCTCTTCCATCATCCTTGCTCTCCCAAGCATCCCTGCGTCCCGGGTTCTGTCCCGGTCATGTTCCCAACCCATAGCCCCAGGAAAGAGGGGCGGCCAAGAGAATGTCGCCGCGCCGTGTCCTCAGCCGCGCGGAGCGCCCAGTTCCTGGTCCACCACGCTCGCCCAATAGGCAACGCCGAGCGGAATGATCTCGTCGTTGAAGTCGAAATGCGGGGTGTGCAGGTTGGGCGAGCTGCCCTCCGGGCCCTTGCCGCCGCCGATGAACATGAAGGCGCCGGGCCGCGCCTCCAGCATCAGGCCGAAATCCTCGGCGCCGGTAACGGGCGCGTGCTCGCTCACGCCCGCCTCGCCGACAAGCGCGGCGGCGGCCGCGCGCGCCACCGCCGTCTGCGCGGGGTGGTTCACCGTGGCCGGCACGCCGCGGCGGTATTCCACTTCGGCCGCCACGCCGTAGGAGGCGGCGAGGCCGCGCGCGAGCTCGCCGATTCGCCGCTCCAGCAGGTCGCGCACCTCGGGCGTGTAGCTGCGCGCGGTGCCCGTGATCGTCAGCTCCGCCGGCATCACGTTGGGCGAGACGGGCGAGCCGCCCTGGATGGAGCCGACGCTCAGCACCGCCGCCTCCAGCGCCGGCACGTTGCGGCCGATGATGGCCTGCAGCGCCAGCACGAAATGCGCCTGCACCACCGTCACATCGGTGGCGAGGTGGGGCGTGGAGCCGCCATGCCCGCCCGTGCCGCGGAAGGTGACGGTGAAGCGGTCGGCGGCCGCCAGCGCGGGGCCGGGGCGGATGGCGAAATGCCCCGCGGGCAGGGTGGGCTTGTTGTGCAGCCCATAGACGGCGTCGCAAGGGAAGCGCTCGAACAGCCCGTCCTGCAGCATGGCGCGCGCGCCGCCGCGCCCTTCCTCGGCGGGCTGGAAGATCAGGTGCACGGTGCCCGCGAAGTCCCGGTTCGCGGCCAGCCAGCGCGCGGCGCCCAGCAGCATCGTCGTGTGCCCGTCATGGCCGCAGGCGTGCATCAGCCCCGGCGTCCGCGACGCATAGGGCAGGCCGGTCTGCTCGGGAATCTGCAGCGCGTCCATGTCCGCGCGCAGGCCGATGCTGCGGTTGCCCGGGCGCGTGCCGCGGATAGTGCCCACCACGCCCAGCTTGCCCACACCCTCCGTCACCTCGATGCCCAGCGCGCGCAGCTCCCGCGCCACCAGGGCGGCGGTGCGGTGCTCCTCCATGCCGAGCTCGGGGTGCGCGTGGATGTCCTGGCGGATGGCCGCCAGCTCCGGCTGCCAGGCCCTGACCGCCTCGACCACGCGCTGATCCATCGGTTTCGCCCTCCGTCACGCGGCCGCAACATGCCCCGAGCGGGCGGCGGCGCGAAGAGGGGGGCGGCTCAGCGCCCCAGCCACCAGCCGAGCGCGAAGCCCGCGAGGCCAAGGCCGAGGCTGGCCGCCACATAGAGCGCGCCCATCCAGGGCGCGCGCTCCCAGAGCAGCGCCGCCTCCAGGCTGAAGGCGCTGAAGGTGGTGAAGCCGCCCAGCACGCCGGTGACGAGGAAGAGCCGCGCCGGCCCCTCGACGCCCTGCGCGGCCAGCACGCCGATGGCGAGGCTGCCCAGAACGTTCACCGCCAGCGTGCCCCAGGGGTAGGCGGTGCCGAACAGCCAGAGCGCCAGCAGCGAGACGCCATAGCGCCCCATCGAGCCGAGCGCCCCGCCCAGCGCCACCCATGCGAAGTTCATCGCCGCCGCTTCTCCCATTCCGCGAGGCGCCGCGCGATCACCGCCTCCGCCCCGCGCTCCGTCGGGCGGTAGAAGCGCTGGCGCCCCATCGCCTCCGGGAAGCAGTCCTGGCCGCTGAAGGCGTCCTCCGCCTCATGGTCGTAGACGTAGCCGCGGCCGTAGCCGAGCTCCTTCATCAGCTTCGTCGGCGCGTTGAGGATGTGCGCGGGCGGCGTCAGGCTGCCCGTCTCGCGCGCCGCGCGCTGCGCCGCGCCCCAGGCCTTGTACACGGCGTTGGACTTGGGCGCGGTGGCGAGATGCACGACGAGCTGCGCGAGCGCGAGCTCCCCCTCCGGCGAGCCGAGCCGCTCGTAGCACTCCCAGGCCGCGATGGCGGCCGGCAGGGCGGAGGGGTCCGCGAGCCCCACATCCTCGGCGGCGAAGCGCGCCAGCCGCCGCGCGATGTAGCGGGGATCCTCGCCGCCCGCGATCATCCGCGCGAGCCAGTAGAGCCCCGCATCGGGATCGGAGGCGCGCAGCGACTTGTGCAGGGCGGAGATGAGGTTGAAGTGCTCCTCCCGGTCCTTGTCGTAGAGCGCGGCGCGGCGCGCCAGCAGCGCGGCGAGGGCGCCCGCGTCCAGCGGCGCCGTCTCGCCCAGCGCCTGGATCTGCTCGACCATGTTCAGCAGATAGCGCCCGTCGCCATCGGCCATGGCGAGCAGCGCCGCGCGCGCCTCGGGCGTCAGCGGCAGCGGTCGCCCCGCTTCGGCGCGCGCGAGCAGGGCCGAGAGCGCCGCCTCGTCCAGCCGGCGCAGCACCAGCACCTGGCAGCGCGAGAGCAGCGCGCCGTTCAGCTCGAAGCTCGGGTTCTCGGTGGTGGCGCCGACAAGCACCACCGTCCCGTCCTCGACCACGGGCAGGAAGCCGTCCTGCTGGGCGCGGTTGAAGCGGTGGATCTCGTCCACGAAGAGCAGGGTGCGCCGGCCCGCGCGGCGGCGCGCCCGCGCCTCCTCGAAGGCGCGCTTGAGGTCGGCCACCCCCGAGAACACCGCCGAGAGCGGCACGAAGGCGAGGCCCGCCGCCTCGGCCAGCAGCCGCGCGATGGTGGTCTTGCCCACCCCTGGCGGGCCCCAGAGGATGAGCGAGGCGAGGCTGCCGCGCGCCAGCATGCGCGTGATCGCGCCCTCGGGGCCGAGCAGATGCTCCTGCCCCACCACCTCCGACAGCGCGCGCGGTCGCAGCCGCTCGGCCAGGGGCGCGTCCCCGGCGGGCGCCGGAGGGGGCGGGGCCTCGGGCGGGCCGAACAGGTCGGGCGCGGTTTCGGGCTGACGGCGCGGGGCCATGCTGGCAGGATAGCCGCAAAGACACGGGAGGACACGATGACCCCACGCCGCCTTCTCCTGGCGGGCGCCGGCGCGATGCTGGCCGCCCCCGCGCTGGCGCAGACGCGCAGCATCCGCCTGATCGTCACCTTTCCGCCGGGCGGCAGCACGGACATCCTGGCGCGCCTGATCGCGCCGGTGCTGGAGCGGCAGCTCGGCGCGACGCTGGTGATCGAGAACCGCGGCGGGGCGAACGGCGCGGTGGGGATGGGCGCGCTGGCCCAGGCCGCGCCCGATGGCGCCACCTTCGCCCTGGATGCCGGCGGCGCCACCACCAACCCGCATCTCATGCGCGGCCTGGGCTTCGACTACGCCAGCGCCTTCGCGCCGGTGACGCAGGCCACCATCCTGCCCTCGCTGCTGATCGTCCGGGGCGAGAGCCCGATCCGCGACTTCCCCGGCTTCCTCGCGCATCTGCGGGCGCATCCGGGGCGCGAGAGCTATGGCAGCTCCGGCGTGGGCACGGGCTCGCACCTCGCGGGCGCGCTGCTGATGCGCCGGGCCGGGCTGCAGGCCACCCATGTGCCCTATCGCGGCGGGGCCGATCAGCTCACCTCCATCCGGCGCGGCGACACGCTGTTCACCTTCTCCACCATCCCCACCATCGCCGCGCTGATCCGCGACGGGGCGCTGCGCCCGCTGGTGGCCTCCACGCCCGCGCGGGCCAGCGCCTATCCGGAGGTGCCGACGGTGGCGGAGAGCGGCTATCCCGGCTTCTCCATCTACGACTTCCACGCGGTCTATGCGCCCGCCGGCACGCCGGCCGAGCCGATCGCGCGCATGGCCGCGGCGGTGCAGGCGGCGATGGGCGATGCGGAGCTGCGCGGGCGCTTCCACCAGCTCGGTCTGGAGCCGGCCGCGCAGGGCAGGGAGGCCTTCGCCCGCTTCCTCGCGGCGCGTCGGGCCGAGATGGGGGCGCTGATCGCCGCCGAGGGCATCCGCCTCGACGGGTAACCCAGGCGTCGCTTGACGCGCGGCGGCGCCGGCCGCAGCCCATGGCCATGCGCCGTCGCCCGCTGCTCGCCGCTCTCTCCGCCGCCGCCCTTCCCGCCCGCGCCCCCCTCGCGGCCGGGCCGGAGCGCGCGATCCGCCTCGTCATCGCCTTCCCGCCGGGCGGCAGCACGGACATCCTGGCGCGCCTCATCGCGCCCGGCCTGGCCGCGCGGCTCGGCGTGGCGGTGACGCCCGAGAACCGCAGCGGGGCCTCGGGGGCGGTGGCGGCGGGGCATGTCGCGCTCTCCCCGCCCGATGGCGCCACCCTGCTGATGGACAGCGGCGGCCAGGCGGTGAACCCGCATCTGCTGCGCGGCCTCGCCTTCGACTATGCGCGCGATCTCGCGCCCGTCGCGCTGCTGGCGCGGCTGCCGCTGCTGCTCGTGGTGCGGGCGGGGCTGCCGGTGCGCGACCTCGCGGGGCTGCTGGTTTGGCTGCGCGCGAATCCGGCCGAGGCGCGCTACGGCAGCGTGGGCATCGGCGGGCGCACGCACCTCGCCATGGCCGCGCTGCTGCGCCGTGCGCGCGTGGCGGCCGAGCACATCCCCTATCGCGGCGGGGCGGAGCAGATCCAGGGCCTGCTGCGCGGCGATGCGCCGATGGGCTTCACCTCGCCCGCCCTGGCCCTGCCCCTGCTGCGCGAGGGGCGGATCGCGGCGCTGGCCGTCACGGGGGCGGCGCGCAGCCCGCTGCTGCCCGATGCGCCGAGCCTTTCCGAGCTGGGCTTCGCGGGGCCGGTGCAGGGCGACTGGATCGGGCTGCTGGCGCGCGCCGGGGCGCCCGCCGCCTGGATCGCGCGCGTGGCGGCGGCGGCGCTGGAGGCGGTGGCCGCGCCCGAACTCGCCCCGCGCCTCGCCAAGCTGGGCGTGGAGCCCGCCGGCGAGGGGCCGGGGGGCTTCGCCCTCTTCCTCGCCGCCGAGCGGGAG